>USCV01000023.1 GCA_900553225.1 uncultured Clostridium sp.
ATTTTTTTGCAAGAGCTTTTCTCATTTTATGTAAATTTTGTCTTTTTTATTATTACTTTTTTATAAAATCCCCTCATTTATTAATTACATTTTATTTTTAATTTCCTCTAATGCTCTTTTTGCAAGCATTTCGTACCTTAATTTCTTATCTCTAATTTTCTCATCTAAACTTGGCAGAATTCCAAAATTTGCATTCATCGGTTGGAAATTTTTGTTTTTTGTACTAATATACTTTGATATAGCACCTATCATTGTTATTTCTGAAAATATTATTCTTTCTTCCTTATTATTAAATTGATTTATCGCATTTAAGCTTGCTACCATTCCTGAACTTATTGACTCTACATAGCCTTCAACTCCAGATATTTGCCCTGCAAAATATATATTTGTATTTTCTTTTAATCTGTAAGTTTCATCTAAAAGTTCTGGTGAATTAATGTATGTATTTCTATGCATAACTCCATATTTTGCAAATTCTGCATTTTCAAGTCCTGGAATTAAACTAAATACTCTTTTTTGCTCACCAAATTTTAAATTTGTTTGAAATCCAACTAAATTAAATAAGTTGCCCTCTTTATTATCTTGTCTTAATTGTACTATTGCATATGGTCTTTTACCAATTCTTGGATCTGTAAACCCTACTGGCTTTAATGGTCCATATCTTAATGTATCTAATCCTCTTTTAGCCATTATCTCGATTGGCATACATCCTTCAAAAATTTCTCTTTTCTCAAATTCATGTAATTCTACTACTTCTGCATTTATAAGTTCATTGCAAAAAATCTCATATTCTTCTTTATTCATTGGAAGATTTATATAATTTTCTTCTTTTACATCTTTTCTTCTTTCTTTCCACTCTTCGATGGATTCATCAAGACTTCTTTCTTGGCTATATCTGTCACCCCAAAATGCAATATTCATATTTATAGATTCTTTTTCAATTATTGGAGCTGCAGCATCATAGAAAAATAGCTTGTTTGTTCCTGTTAAATCTGAAATCTGTTTTGCAAGCGAATCTGATGTTAATGGCCCAGTTGCAATAATTACAATGCCATCTTTTGAAATTTCCTCTAATGAAATATCCGTTCCAATCTCTTTTCTTATAATTTCTATATTAGGCATTTTTTCTAATTCACTTGTAACTTGTTTAGAAAACTCTTCTCTATCAACCGCTAATGCTTGTCCTGCAGGTACGCTAGTTTTATCTGCAATTTTTATTAATAATGAATCTAGTCTTCTTAATTCTTCTTTAAGTAAGCCACAGGCATTTGTGATTAAATTAGACTTAAATGAATTACTACATACAATTTCAGCTAAATTTTCATTTGAATGGGCACCAGAAAATTTCTCCGGTTTCATTTCGTATAATTTAACATTAATTCCTCTTTTAGCAATTTGGTATGCAGCCTCTGAACCAGCAAGCCCTCCTCCAATAATAGTTATAAAATTATTCATATTTCTAATTTGTGCAATTTAAAATTATCTATTTTTGCACATTCTCCCTTCCATAAATATCAAATAAGAAATCTATATAATAATGGACTCTATCTAAATAAATCCATAATTTCATCTTTTGAAAGTTTACTAATAAAAGTCTCACTTGTAGAAAGCATATTGTCCATAAGCTTTGCTTTTTTTTGTTGAAGCTCGTAAATTCTTTCTTCTATTGAATTTTTAGTTATAAGCTTGTAAACTTGAACATTCTTTTTTTGTCCAATTCTATATGTTCTATCTGTCGCTTGGTTTTCTGCTGATAAATTCCACCATGGATCATAATGAATAACCATATCAGCACCAGTTAAATTCAAACCAGTTCCGTCCAGCTTTTAAAGAAATTAAAAATACTTTAATATCAGCATTTTGATTGAAATTATCAACCATTTCAATTCTATCTCCAATTTTTGTTTTACCAGTTAGCTTAAAATATTTAATATTTTCTTTTTTTAGTTCATTTTCAATAAGTTCAAACATTGATGTGTATCCAGAAAAAAGTAATATTTTATGACCACTTTCAATTGCGTCTTTTAAAATTTCAATACACTGTTCAAGCTTACTGCTTTTTCCCTTATAATTTTCTATAAATAGACTTGGATGACAACAAATTTGTCTAAGCCTCATAAGTAACGCTAAAATCTTTATTTGACTTTTTTCAAATCCATTAGAACTAATTTCAAATAAAGCTTCTTGTTTTGCTTGTGCAAGATAAGATAAATAAATATCTAACTGTTCGTCTTGCATTTCATTATTTAAAACAGAAATAGTTTTATCTGGAAGCTCTGTTAAAACTTCTTTTTTAGTTCTTCTTAAAACAAATGGGCTAATTAACATTTTAAGTCTATTGGTAGCTTCAATATCTTCTTGTTTCATAATAGGTGTTTCATATAATTCTTTAAATTTTCTATATGAAAACAAATATCCTGGCATAATAAAATCAAAAATCGACCATAATTCTGATAATGAATTTTCAATTGGAGTACCAGTTAACGCATATTTAGTATTTGCATTTATTTCTTTAATTGCTTTTGCATTTTGTGTATTATTATTTTTAATATATTGAGCTTCATCAGCAATAATATATTTAAATTCGTAATTTTTTTCTTTGTACTTATCTATATCTCTTTTTAAGGAATCATAAGAAGTAATAATTAAATCATATTGTAAAATACTATTTATTTGTTTTATTCTTTCTTCTGAATTTCCATGAACAACTAAAACATTTAGATTACTTGTGAATTTTTGTGCTTCGTTTCTCCAGTTTATAGTAAGTGAACTCGGACATACCACTATACTTGGCTTTGTATTGTTGTTTTTTTCTTTGTAAGATTGAATAATTGCTAACATTTGAATAGTTTTTCCAAGTCCCATATCATCTGCTAAAATACCACCTAAGCCGTAATCTTCTAAGCACTTTAACCAATTATATCCAGTTTTTTGATATGCTCTTAAAGATGCATTTAAATTTTTAGGCAATTCTTTTTCAGTTTCAAATTCTTTATCTCCAATTTTGGTTACAAGATCTCTGTATCTTGAATCTTTTGAAATAGAGTCAACATTTACCTTTTTTAGTAGTTCATCAAGATATAAACCTCTATACATTGGAATATTTACTGTTCCCGCTTCTAATTCTTCATAAGTTATATTCATTCCGCTTAGACACATTTTCTAAGAACTGTAATGTATCATTATTCTCATTTAGTTCAATAAAGCTTCCATCTTTTAATCTATGAAATTTCTTTTTAAGCTTATATTTTTCCATGATTTTTTTTATTTCTGAAGCTTCAAAATCAATACTATTTAAGTTTATTTGCAATAAATTATTTTCTATACGTACACCCAAATTTGAAATTTTTGGTTGCCTAATTTCCTTACTTTTAAATTGTTCTGTTGCAAAAACTTCAAATTCCCTCATATAATCTTCTATCTCGTTTGTTAAAAAATAATATATTTTTTCTTCATTTACTAAAATTAATCTAGCATTTGCTACATCAAGCATAAAACCTGTTCTTCTAAATTTATCTAAAGTTTCAGCTTCTTTTAATGTATCTCTTGCTATATCAGGATTCTTTGCTAATAGAGGGTTGAATTCTGTATCATCATAGCAAAACTTAACCTCTGCCGTAATATAATTGTTTTTATCATAATCTAAATATACTTTTGTATATAGTTCTTTTGGCATATATTTTTCTATTTCTTCATCTTGTATTTTATCCATTTTTATATTATTTTTAATTTTAGGTATAACCATTGAAAATAGTTCTGAAAGATCACTTTTTCTAAATTCAATTTCATTTACAAAGTTTGTTCTAAATACTTCTAATAGTTTAATTATTGTTTTTTCATAATCTTTGCTACATCTATATAATTCATTACCATATAAGATATATGAATTCTTTTTTCCTTTAAAAATTTTATATTCATATATATCTATATTTGGACTTATTTTATAATTATCTTTATCTACTTCTTCAATATTAAATGATATCTCAGGTTTATCATCTACAAATGTTACTTGTTTTTCTCCCATATCACTTTGTACTAAAATTTGTTTGCCCTTCATAATTTCAAATAAATCGTCTAATCCTGTATTCGATATACTAATTGAATTTTCATTTAACATTCTTCCATAATATCCATAATGACTTGCTGTTTCGTTTGCATATTTTATAATTTCGGCATATTTTAGTATATAATCTAAAAGCGGTTTTGATGCTTCTTCAAATGCTTCTCTTGTATGAACAAATTCAAGCTTATTCCCATATTTGTGCTCACTTTCATTTAGCATATTCTCAAAAAACTCTGGAAAGCTTTTTAATTTATACATTTGTGTTTCACCAATTTTTATTTCCATTTTAAGTTTACTTTGAAATCTATCCATTATAATTATTGGAATTAATTTAACATTATGTAAGTGATTTTTTTGTTTATTATCTTCAGATTCCTCTAAAAAAACGTTTATTAATTGCTTAAAATTATGATTTTGTTCTTGAATTTTATTTTTACTATTTACTAAATTTGCATTTTTATTTTTTTCTTCAATTCCAGCAAATATTCTTACATATTCAGGATTTCTTGCAAATTCCATTATTGTAGCTAGTATGTGTTTACATGTTCCTAAATGCGATTCATAGTCTGGACAAGTACAACTTATATTTTCAATTTCATTATCTTTAACTTTTATATATACTTCATATATACTGCTACTATTACCTTTTACTTTTGACTTTAACTCAAAATTACAACTATTTTCATATATTACTTTCGTAATATTAACCTTTTTGCTTTTTACATATTCTTCTGCTTTTTGCTTTCTATCTTTTCCTGCATCTTCACATAGTTCTTCTAAAAGGTCTGGATCTATTATCATTTTTATCCCCCATTTATTTTTTTCTAGCTATTTATTATAATACATTTAATCTGGATTTACAAGCACTAGATTAATAAACTTAGGGTAATTCCATAAATTACAATAGTTTTTTATAATTTATGAAATCACCCTAAAATAAATCATATTATAAATAAATTTATTATTAATTATATTATGTTCCATTTAGTATTAATTTTTTTTCTTGCAATAAATCAATAATGTTAAGTTTTTTATTATTATCGAAATCCACTGCTTGCATATCTTCATCCGTTAATCTTTTTCCTGTTAAGATATACTTTTTCATTAACAGTAAATCACTAATTCCAACTTTTCTATCTTTATCCAAATCCCCTAATATTGGTATTGTTTTTGTATCTATTGTTTTAATTGCTTTATTTCCAACTTTATCTTGTACAACAATTGATACTAATCCTTGATTTACACTAATATTCTTTGTTTTACTTGATAAAAAATTCTTTCCACCATCAAAGCTATATGCTTTAGAATTTAAACCGGAGCCCGAATCTGATGCATTTAACGTTAGTGTCATAATTCCTTGCTTTCCTTTGGCTAATTGTGCCTTTACAGATACAATATTAGGAGGAGTTACATCAATTTTATCTATAGTTACATTCTTTACTTCTGACTTATTATCATATTTGTCTCTTACAATTATTGATACAACTTTATTTTTGTCTACATTATATGATTCACTGGCTTGCCAAGTCTTTCCACCATCAAAGCTATACGCCCTAGAATGTAGTCCTGATTGTGAATCTGAAGCATGTATTTTAAGTGTTACAGGTTTATTGGTCCATGTTATTGGAATCCCTTCAATGTATGGAGCAACACTTGGTGGAGTAATATCTTTGATGTTACTAACTGTAACTGTTATTGAATTGGTTTGTCCTCCATCTATTGCTTTTACCTTTACTTCTTCTGTTGCATTCCAATTAAATGTTTTTGTCAAAATAGTTTGCGTTGTCCTTACAGTTCCATATGTAACCGGATACGATTCTTTATATGATACATTCCATCCATTAGCTTTAGCTTGATTCAATTGTACTCTATCATCTGAAGTAATTGTCACTGTTACTTTTCCTGTTGTTGTATTATTTGGACTAACTGAATAAGTTAGTTCTGGCTTATCAGTATACTTCTTTGCACTAACTACTCCATCCATCCATTTTTCAACAAGTGCATCATCATATGCTATATAAAAATATCCTTTTTCCCCCCAATCACTGCCGTATGAATTCATTACTATCCATGCGCCATTATTTTTAGGTTGATTTCCAGGTTTAAAATTTGTTTTTGAATAATTATCATCCCAACCTACTATTGTTACAGAATGATTACTTTCTACATCTGAATTATTTATGTATAAAGCCTTGTTATTATAGAAATATTTTTCACTTCTTAAATATGTTGATGTACGTATACCTCCGCTATTCTTAATATGAGTTTTAATTTTTTTTCTAAATTCTTGAATTTCTTGATTAGACATTTTTGTACTTCCATTATAATATGTAACTGCTCCATTATTTGAATATTCTTTACGTATATAGGAAAAGTTTATGGCTTTATTTACTTTGATGGTTGGAGTCTTGTTTTCAAAACTTTCCTTGTTTTCCTTCCAGAATTTATATTCTTTGTTTTCACTATCTGTTCCTATAATAGCACCTTTTGCATGATAGTCAGATGAGTATACTCCTGTGTATTTCATAAAGTCTGAAAACGTTCCACCACACTTATATGCTGCTTCACCTAGGCTAGAATACTCTCCTTGTTCTATATCTTGCCATCCCCCAAAATACTTATATCTCATATATCCTAAATGATATTCCGCCAAATTATAGTTAAGTGATTTATTCTTTTGTAAATATGTTTCTAAACATTTTAAACTAGAATATGCCCAGCACCATCCTGAACTACCTTGATTTTCTACTTTTAAACCTATATAGTCTTTTAAATTATATTTTGCAGGTAGCGAAGATTCTGTTGTATTTGACTCTGCTGCATATTCTACAGCATAATTTGAATATAGCTCTTCACCATTATCTATATTTTTATGAATTGCAATAAATTCTTTACGTGGAATATCATATACTTTACTTTTTTCTTTGTCTAACAATTGTAAATACTTTAAGTATTCAGCGCTATACGGTTTATCTTGATATGGGTCATCACTTTGTTGTTTTATTAGTTCACTTCCTATGTTTATACTTTCTTCTATTAAATTAGCCTTTGAAATTGTATTACAACTACATAATATAAGTATAATGGAAATAAAAGTTAGTATTAAATTTCTATTTTGCTTTTTCATATTTTTTTTCATAATTCCTTAATATCTCCAATTTCAGTTTTAAATATTAATCTATGCTACTTACTGATTTTTTCTTTTTTGCATAATATTTCTTACCTATTATATAACTACAAATTTGTTGTAATATCAATATGTTTACTTTTGCGGCTTTATTCTCAACTATGTTTTAGTATACGGATTTAATGAACTGATGCTTTTTTACATTTATATTACATTTTTATGCTTTTTCATACATAATTTATCTACTTTTTCTGAATTATATTACGGAAAGCACTGTTTACAGTTAAAAAATTTAAATGTATAATTTTCAATTTATTACTGTTAGTTCTGTATCTCATCTTTTAAATTCCCTCTTCTATTTTTTAAGATAAACAAAAACCAATGGATTTAAGCAATCATTTTTTGCTTTTTCCATTGGCTATATTTCTTCTTATTTATTATTTTATCTCTTTATATCTTTTATAACCTAAAAATGAAAATACTAATACTACACTTGCTATTATAACTGGTATTATAATTTCTTGTGTTCCTGTTTGTGGAATTTTATTACCAGCTTGTGATTTGTCACTATTTAATTTATCAGTATTATCTGTTGTTTGAGTACCGTTATTGTCATTTTTCTTATCTTCATCAGATTTTATATTTGTATTATCTTTATTATTATCATTCTGATCATCTTTTTTATTATCGTCTATTGTTTGATTTGAGTCGTTCTTTTTATTAACGATTATTTCCTGCTCTGTTGTTTTTGTTATATTGCCCTCAGTATATGTTATTGTAATTTTTGAATCTGATGCCAATAAATTACCTTCTGGAGTATATGTATAATCTGTTACCTCTTTTGAAGATCCATCACTATATTTTGCTGTTATTTTCATTCCAGTTTTATCAAATTTTTCATCTTCTGTATATGTTATTTTAGTTGGTTTTTCTGATACTTCAATACCTGCTAATGTTTTTTCTTCTACTGCTTCTTCGGTTACAGTTAGTTTTAAAGATGTACAGCTACCATTTACTTGTTCAACACCATCATCAGTATCGGTATAACATGCACCTAATATATTTTCTAATTTTATTTCAGTTTCTTCGTTTAGTTTTGCATCATCCTTTACTTTTAATGATATTACTTTTGTTACAGTTCCCTTTTTAAATACTGTAAGTTCTGTATCAGACCCTGAAACTAATACAACTCCATTATTACTTATATCTACACCTTCAAATATTGATTCATCGAATACAAGGTTAGCCATATAACCGCCTAAATTCTCAACACTTACACTATCTAGTACAACATTTATTTTTATTGTATCTCCTCTTTGCACATTTGTTTTGCCACTATCTAGTCCTAACTTTAAATTGAATTTTTCATCTGCTCCATAAACAACTGTACTAGCTAATAATAAAAATAATACTAGCATTATACTTAATATTTTTATTTTTCTCATTATTATCCTCCTTTGTGACATTTATAGATTTATTATTGCATTTTTTTGTTTAAATTTCAATAGTGTTATCCTATTGGAATATTACAATAAGCTTATTTTTCTTACTGTTTCATCTGTTTTAGGCTTCTTTACAATTATATTACATTTTTAATAACCTGTATTTATATTATTTTTTCTTTGCTTTTTTAGTAGTACTCTTTACACGCTTTTTGCTTTTTTTTGATTCAGCACCATTCTCTTCTGGTGTCCATTTTTCTCCATTCTTTGGTTTATTCCAAGAAATATAATTACAACTTTCTGGGTTATTTTCACAGATGTAATAGTTCTTCTTTCTTTTTGTTTTCCTTACCTGAACCATGCCACCACATACAGGACATGGAACATCAATTGTTTCAATAATCGGTTTTGCATTTTTACATTCTGGGTATCCAGGACATGCTAAAAATTTACCATATCTTCCATATTTATATACCATCATTCTTCCGCACTTTTCACATTGTACGTCTGATACTTCATCTTTAATTTCCACGTGTTCTAGCTCTTTTTCTGCCTTTTCTAAAGTTTTCTCAAATGGACTATAAAAATCCCTGATGATTTTTTTCCAGTATTCTTTTCCTTCTGCAATTCTATCAAATTCTGTCTCAATATTAGCTGTAAATTCCACATTCACTATATCTTTAAAATTTTCTGTAAGAAGCTTATTTACAACCTTACCAAGTTCTGTTGGAACCAACTGTTTTTTTTGTTTTTCTATATATCTTCTTTCTAATATTGTTGTAATTGTTGGTGAATAAGTACTTGGTCTTCCTATTCCCTTTTCTTCTAACGCTTTTACTAAACTTGCTTCTGTGTACCTTGCTGGCGGTTCTGTAAAACTTTGTTTCGTATCTATTTTTTGCTTTTCTACTTCTTGCTTTAATTCAAGTTCTGGAAGTTCAGAATCCTTTTCTTCTTTTGATTGTTCCTGTCCCTCTATATACACACTCATAAAACCTTTAAATTTTAGAGTTTGTCCATTTGCTTTAAAATTATATTTGTCATTTGCTAAAATATTAACTGCTACAGTATCATATATAGCCTGGGCCATTTGACTTGCAATAAACCTATTATATATTAATTCATATAATTTCAATTGATCTTTATTTAGAGAGTCTTTTACTTTATCTGGAGTAAGTTCAATATAAGTTGGTCTAATTGCCTCATGAGCATCTTGTGAGTTTTCTTTTGTTTTATAAAAACGATTTTCATAGTACTGACTTCCATATGTACTATTAATATGTTCCTTAGCTGCCTCTCTTGCTTCTTTTGAGATTCTAGTTGAATCAGTTCTCATATATGTAATTAAACCAATAGAACCTTTTCCTGTAACTTTTACACCTTCATACAATCCCTGTGCAACTGACATAGTCTTTTTCAAACTAAAATTTAGCTTTCTAGATGCTTCTTGTTGAAGTGTACTTGTTGTAAATGGTGGAGCAGGACTTTTCTTTTTTTGGCCTTTTTTAACATCTTCTACTATAAATTTAGCATCTTGAAGATTTTCAAGTATTTTATCTACTTCCATCTTTGAATGAAGCTCAAGTTTCTTTCCATTTTCTCCATAAAACTTAGCTTCGAAACTTTTTCTAGATTTTTTATCTTTCAGTTGAGCAGTAATATTCCAATATTCTTCTGGAATAAACTTTTCAATCTCTTCTTCTCTATCAACAATTAGTTTTACAGCAACAGATTGAACTCTACCTGCAGATAACCCTCTTTTAACCTTTTTCCAAAGAATTGGACTTATTTTATAACCAACAATTCTGTCTAAAACTCTTCTTGCTTGTTGAGCATCTGTTAAATTTATATCAATTTTTCTAGGATTCTTTATAGAAGATTGCACAGTTTCCTTTGTAATTTCATTAAAAGTAACTCTGCAAACACTATCTTCTGGAATTTGTAATATATGAGCTAAATGCCATGCAATAGCTTCACCTTCACGATCAGGGTCAGTTGCAAGATATATTTTTTTGGCTGATTTAGCATCTTTTTTCAAAGATTTAATTAAATCTCCTTTTCCTCTAATATTAATATATTCAGGTTCAAAATCATGTTCTATATCAATTCCTAATTTTGATTTTGGCAAATCCCTTATGTGCCCCATAGATGCTACTACTTTTGTATTACCACCTAAAAATTTTTTTATCGTGTTTGCTTTAGCAGGTGATTCCACTATAATTAATTTATCTGCCATATTTTTTCTCCTTTTTTTATTTTATTAAATTCTAGAATAAATTTTTAAATTTTTCAATACTTATTTGGAATTATTTTGTAATATAATTTTTTAGTTAACACAATTTTAGGCGACTATTAGTCGCCTGCTATTTTATATATTTATACATATTTTCTGTACATTGATATATATTATCTTTCATTAAATCTTCAATTACATCTCCTGCTATAATTGGAGAGACTTTATTCTTTTGTAAGATATTTAACATATTGTTAACATTTTCCTGAGTACTTGTGATATTTTTAAAACTTTTCTTATCTAAAATAACTTCATCATCAATTTTCCTTTTTATTATTTCAATTCCAAATTCCGGTGCTTTTTCAGAACAATTTATATCTTCTATTTGGTAATATTCTAATTTAAATGGTTCGACAATATCATTATCCTCACTGTCCTCAAACCTAATAAATGCATCTCCATAAAATTTTCTCGTGTTTTCCATAATAAATCCTCTCTTTCGTATCATATGCAAGAGTTACTATAACTCACATTTACTATACTTGCAAGAAAATTTGTCCCCCATCCTTCGAGGCTATTATGCTTTTATCGACACAAAATTATTTTATTGTAATATCATTCGACATCAATCTTATATTATTTTTAGATTGTAATAAAAACTTATTATATCTGTAACCTATTTGCAACATTTAAGAATTTCCTCATAAATTTTATCTTCAACATTGTAAATTGCCATATTTTTTGCTCTATTTCCCATATCTATTAAATTATCCTTATTACTTATAACATCTTCAATTACATCTGATAAGATTTTAGAATTTAAATCTTGGTTCAGAATTACTTTTGCTGCACCTGCTTTTTCAAATACCCTTGCATTATCCTCTTGACGATTGGCCGATTTACTAGGAAGAGGTATAAAAATTGCTGGTTTCCCTGCAAGTGCAATTTCTGCTAGAGTCATTGCACCACTTCTTGCAATTATTAAGTCACATGCATTCATTATTTCTTCCATATTATAAATATAAGGAACAATTTTTACCTTATCAATATTATTAATATCGATATTTTCATCTGCTAGTTTCTCTTTTATTACATCAAATTGAGAAGGACCTGCTGCCCAAATAATCTGATAGTTTGAATTTTTCTTATTTTTTATAATATCAAGCAATGTTTGGTTAATTGCTCTTGCACCTTGGCTTCCTCCAAAAACAAGAATAAGAGGCAGATCGTTTGAAAGTTTAAGTCCTTGCCTAATTTTCAAAATTTGCTCATTAGTTAAGCTTATATTTTTTGTTTTGGTTGGAGTTCCTGTAACAACAACATTTTTAGCATTTGGTAATCTATCTTTTGCTTCTTTAAAACCAACTAAGATGGTACTTGCTTTTTTGGATAACATTTTTACTGCAAGTCCAGGATATGCATTGCTCTCATGAAGAATAGTTGGACATTTTAATTTATATGCTGCTGATATAACAGCACCACAAATATATCCCCCCGTACCTATAACAATATCAGGTTTAAAATCTTGAACAATCTTCTTTGCCTGCTTAAACCCCTTTGCTGTTTTAAACATATTTTTTATATTCTCAATAGTTAATTTTTTAGAAAATCCATAAGCTTCAATAGTTTTAAGTTTATACCCAGCCCTTGGAACTAAATCATTTTCTAATCCTCTATTTGTTCCTATAAAAATAATTTCAGAACCTGGCTGTTCTTTTTTTATTTTATCTGCAATTGCAATACCAGGGTTAATATGTCCACCTGTACCTGCTGCAGCAATTATTACTCTCATTTTAAAATAACCTCCTGAAAATTAGTACATTACTGTAATATAAAATAACTATTATACCTTAGAGCCTGCTCTTGATATATTAAGCAGAATACCGCACTGAACATAGCAAAATGAGAAGTGCAGTTCCACCATAACTAAAGAATGGAAGTGGCATTCCAGTAGTCGGAATTGATGCTGTAACAACTGCAATATTAATAATAGCTTGAGCTCCAATTAAAGTAGAAATTCCAACAGCAAGCAAACTACCAAACATATCTGGTGCTTTCATTGCAATTAAAATACCTCTCCATACAAAAACTGCAAATAAGAAAATTACAATTGCGCACCCCACAAATCCCAACTCTTCTGATAAAATTGAGAAAATAAAATCATTATGAGGTTCAGGTATGTATAAAAACTTTTGCTTACTTTCTCCGCAAGCCTACTCCAAATATTCCACCAGATCCAATTGCATATAAACTTTGTACAACTTGGTAACCGGTTCCTTGAGCATCGGCCCATGGGTTAAAGAATGTTTGAATACGGTCTAGTCTAAAGTTTTGTTTACCTGCCATTTGCATAACTCCAAGTGCCCCCATGACAAAAGACGCTCCAACACCTCCTGCAATTGCAAAATGTAATACTCTACACCCTGCCATCAACATCATTACAGAAGTAACAATTATAATTACAAGGGAAACACTTAAATGGTTTTGTACTAAAAATAAAATTCCAATTGGTGGTACTAAAAACAGTAATGGTTTTATAAAGCCACTAAATAAATTTTTTAATTCTCTCTTATGGTCTGATAAATATCCTGCATAAAAAATTATAAGTCCAATTTTAGTAATTTCAGATGGCTGGAATTGACCAAATCCTAAATTTATCCATCTAGTTGCTCCTTTAACCTCTCTACCGATTCCCGGAACAAGCACTAATAATAATATAATCCATGATACAAAGTAGACTATCCAATAATATTTTTTATAAAAACGATAATCAACTTTTGAAATAAAAAACATTAAAACAATTCCTACAATAGCAAAACCAACTTGTTTTCTTACATAAAAATAACTATCATTTCCCTGCGATATAGCTGATGGAGCACTAGCAGAAAGAACCATTACGATTCCAAGTGCTAGCAATAGTAATACTGTTATACATATAATAAAATCAAATTGATTATTAACAAACTTTGATATTTTTTTTACTTTCTTTTGCATTTGTAACCTCCCAAAAACAGATGTTAAACTCCATATATTCCAATAATACATAAAGCAAGTGTAATTATACTAAATACAGAAACTACTTTATTTTCACTCCAACCAGAAAGTTCAAAGTGATGATGAATAGGAGCCATTTTAAAAATTCTTTTTCCTGTCTTTTTGAAAAATGCAACTTGCATCATAACAGAAATTGTTTCTATGATTGGAATAAGTGCTATAATTATTAAAATTAGTGGATTTTTTAAATACAAACTAATTCCAGCAATTGCTCCCCCAAGTAAAAGTGAACCTGTATCTCCCATAAATACTTTTGCAGGATGCAAATTAAATAGTAAAAAGCCTAAGCATGCCCCCACTAAAGCACTTCCAACTAGTGTTACTTCTTTTACTCCAAAAATAATACTAATAACTGTTAAACATGTAAGAATTATTGTTGTAACCGTTGTTGACAGTCCATCTATTCCATCTGTTAAATTAACTGCATTGGTTGTTCCAAGTAGTACAAAAATAGCAAATGGTATATAAGCCCACATCGGTAAATTAATATATTCTTTAATAAATGGAATATAAATATCAGTTCCAATTTTAAGTACATTTGTCAAAAATAAAGTATATATTACTGCTACAATTAATAATCCAATCATTTTATATAATGGTTTTAATCCTTTAGTATTTTTCAAAACTAACTTTTTAAAATCATCTATAAAACCTACAAGCCCAAAACCAATTGTTACAAATAATAATGGTAAAATATTTCTTGCAAGTGTTATATCTTTTTTGCTATATTGTACATACAAAAATGTGCAAACTATAAATACTGCTGCAGCTATAATAATTCCACCCATTGTTGGGGTTCCTTGCTTTTTTAAATGGCTTTCTGGTCCATCGCTTCTTTCTATTTGACCTACCTTAAATAGCTTTAATATTGGTATTATAATAATCCCTAAGATTGTGCTTACTACAAATGAAAGCAGTAATATCTTTATGTGAAATTCCATTTTTTCCTCCTATTTTGTATATCTATAATTTTCTTTAGCCTATATTTTTCCTTCTAAAATTTTATTTATAATAACTCTTTCATCAAAAGGATTTTTCTTATGCCCAATAATTTGATATGTTTCGTGACCCTTTCCTGCAAAAACAACAATGTCATCTTTATGTGCCATTTCTATTGCATACTTCATTGCCTCTACTCTATCTACTATTGTTATATATTTTCCTTTTGTCTTTTTCATTCCTTCTTCAATTTGAGATATTATTTCATCTGGGTTTTCCGTACGTGGGTTATCTGAAGTAATAACAGTGAAATTTGCAATATTCCCCGCAATTTGGCCCATAATAGGTCTCTTAGCTTTATCTCTATCTCCACCGCATCCAAATACTACAATTACTCTACCTCTAGTATATGATTTTACTGCTTGTAATATGTTTTCTAAACTTTCTGGTGAATGTGCATAATCAATCATTAAAGTAAGGTCTTTATTATTTTCTACAAGTTCACTTCTTCCAGGCACTTTTACTTCAAGTAATGCTTCTTTTATTTTTTCTGGGGTACAATTTAATTTAAGACCTATGCATATAGCAGCAAGTGCATTGTACACACTAAATCTTCCAGGTATAAATGCCTTTACCCTTTCATTTTTTATTCCTAACTTCATTTTAAAATCTACATATGTATTTGTAATTGTAATATCTTTAGCTAGCATATTGCAATAATTATCTATTCCATATGTATATATTTCTTTTTCTTTAAACATATTTGGAATTTTTGCAGTGTATAAATCATCTGCATTTACATAAGCAACTTTTGACATTTCAATTAACTTTAATTTTGAATTAAAATAGTCCTGCATATCTGGATGTTCTTTTTCACTAATATGATCTTCTGAAAAGTTTGTAAATACTGCAATATCAAAATCACAACCGTCAACACGGTGTAATTTTAAACTTTGAGATGAAACCTCCATAATAACAACATCACAGCCAGCTTTTTGCATATTATAAAACATTTTTTGAAGTTCTATGCTTTCTGGGGTGGTTCTATCATTTTCATCAATTTTTTTATCACCTATATAGCTTGCAATTGTTCCAATTAATCCAACCTTTTTACCTTCTTTTTCTAGAATTGATTTTGTCATAAAAGAAGTAGTTGTCTTTCCTTTTGTTCCTGTAATACCAATTAATTTAAATTGGCGAGAAGGGTTTTTGTAAAAATTTGCAGCTGCGATTGCAACTCCATGTCTTGTGTCTTTTGTAATGATAATTGTAACATTATCTGGTATTTTCATTAAAATTTTTTTATCAATATCACTTTGCGCTAGAATAGCTGTTGCCCCGTTTTCTATCGCTGAATTTATATATTCATGACCATCTGTTTCAAATCCTTTAATTGCAACAAACATTGTATCTGGTTTAACTTTCTCTGAATCACATTCAATGTGTTTTATATCAATGTCTAAATTTCCTTTAACCTTTAAATCTTCTAATCCTATTAAAATTTTTTTAAGTTCCATACGTAATCTCTCCTTACTTTTAAGATTTACATTCCTATTATATAACTAATTTTTTCTTTTGTATAGAAAAGATTTCATATTTTTTATATATTTGTTACTTTATTTTGAAATTTGTACCATTACTTTATTTCCTTGTTTTACTTTTACTCCTTGTTTTGGAAGTTGCTCACAAATCACTTCTTCCTTTTCATCAATTGTTTCACCTTCATTTTTTTCATATTCTATTTCTAATCCTTGTTCTTTTAGTTTCTCTTTTGCTTCTTTTATTGTAAGCCCTGTTAAATTTGGTATTACAACATCATCTGCAATTTCTTGCCCATCTTCTTTTTGTACTTCTAAATATGGAAGTACTTCCCCTAATACTTGTGATGCAATTGGTGCTGCAACACCACCTCCTTGGTGTCCCCCTTCACCTGTTGGATTATATAATGTTATTAGAATAACTACTTCTGGATCTTCAATTGGAGCTGTTCCAATAAATGAAGTAACATATTTTCCTGTATTTACTCCATCTTCTGAAGTTCCTGTTTTTCCTCCAATTGAATATCCTGCAACTTGGGCATTCTTTCCTGTTCCTTCTGCTACTACAGATTTCATCATACTAAGTACATCTTCAGAAGTTTTTTTAGATATTACTCCATCTTGTTTTTTTATTTCAATCTCTTTTGTTTCCCCTGTTTGGCTATTTATTATCTTTTTTACTATCCTTGGAGTAACATGTGTTCCTCCATTTGCTATTGTAGACACTGCTGTTACCATTTGAATTGGAGTTACCTCGAATCTTTGCCCAAATGCAATTGTTCCGAAGTTCTACAGGTCCAACTTTATTTTCTGCTAAAAATATTCCTTTTGCCTCCCCTGGCAAGTCAATTCCTGTTATACCTAAAAAGCCAAATTTTTTTAAATAACTATAATATTTATTTACTCCAAGTTTCTGCCCTAAACCTATAAACACTGGATTACAAGAATTCATTAACGCTTGCCTTAAGCTTTCACTTCCATGTGGTCTATAGTATCTCCAACACTTAATTCTGACTCCTGCAATTTCAATTCCACCAGTACAGCAAAATTCACCTTCTTTATCAGTTTGAGTAATTCCTTCTTCTAGTGCAGCAGATGCGGTAACAAGTTTAAAGGTAGATCCAGGCTCATATGTATCAGATATAGCCTTATTTCTCCACATTGCCTGTAAATTGTTGTTTTTATCACTTTGCGATAAACTATCCCATGTGTTTTTTAGTTCATCTGTATTTGGCTTATATGGTTCATTCAAATTATAATTTGGATATCCGAGCTAATGCCAATATATCTCCATTTTTTGGATTCATAATCACAATATTTCCACCATCTGTGCAAACATTGTCTATACAGGCTTCTTTTAGATACTTTTCTGCTATTCCTTGTATTGTAGCATCTATTGTTAAAACCAAATCATTTCCATCTATTGCTGATTCATAATCCTCTCCTAGCTTTAAAATATCTCCACCTTTTGCATCCGTCATTTTTGTTATCTTTCCTGTACTACCCTTTAATTCTTTTTCATAAAGTGCTTCAATTCCATTTAATCCTTGATTATCACTTCCACAAAATCCAATTATCTGCGAGGCTAAGTTGTTATATGGATAATATCTTTTTGTATCTTCATCAATATTAATTCCTGTTTCTATTTTGTTTTCTTTTATCCAAATTCTTAATTGATCTGCTTTTTCTCTATCTACTTTTTTAGCTATTGTTTCAATCGAACTTCTTTTTGATACTTTTTTTAGTGTTTTTTCGTAATCTAATTCAAATAAATTAGATAAATATGTTGCAACTCTTTCTTTATCCTCTTTTTTTATATTAACAGGATTTATTGTTACTGTTTCAACAGTACTACTTACTGCTAAAACGTTTTTTCCAGTTGCATCATAAATTGTTCCTCTTCTTGGATTAACTTTTCTGTCTAAAGTCTGTTGTACATATGCCATCGACTGAAGTTCTTCTCCTTTAGCAAACTGAATCCAGCCAATTCTAATCGTAAGCACTCCAAATACGACAAAAGATATTAAAAGTGCATACTTCATTCGTTTTTTTCTTGTTAAATTTCCACTTTTTTTTAATTCATTTTTCCCTATTTTTTTTATCTTCTTTGTTTTAGATTTTATCTTTATTTTGTTTACTTTTCTGCTCTTTTTCATGTTCGTAAGCTCCTCTTTTAATAATATTCTTTATAATTAATATTATTAAATATAAAAAAAAAGACTAAAATATAAAAACAAAATAGAATACACCTTTATATTAACTTAAAAATACTATTAACACCCTAAAGTTAATATAAAGGTGTACATTTTACTATTTTTCCGGAAATAACTCTGTCATTATTCCATCCAATCTTTTTTTACACATATTTATTTCTTTTTTTATAATTATATCTACTTCCTCTGTATATTCATTTTCTTTCATACAGATTAAATCTCTCAAATTTTGTATTGTATCTTCTACATTTTTTAGATTAATTTTTGTAGTCATACTATTTGTTCTTCCACTTGTATAATTGTGAACAACAAAATCAGCTATTTTAAAACTTCTTGAATTCATCACACCTTTATATACAAATAGTACATCTTCATAAAACCTATTTTCTGGGAACCTAATATCATTATTATCTAAAAACTCTTTTCTCCAGCATTTACTCCAGGGATTCGGATATTTATCTTCTGCAGCTTTGTATCTTTTAGTACATGTTTCTTCATTTGGAATTACTAACTCTTCTCTATCTCCTTCTATTTTAAATCCCAAATATATAACATCTGTTTTATCTTTACCTATAACCTTATCTAACTTTTCTAAAACGTTATTATTTGCTAAATAATCATCTCCATCTAAAAAAACTATATATTCTCCAGATGCCTTTCTTAGTCCCGTATTTCTCGCTCCACCTGCTTTTTTGTTTATTTCATGTTCTATATATGTTATATTATTATTTTTAGAACATTCATTTAATATTATTTTTCCAGTATCGTCTGTTGAACAATCATTTACAATAATTAATTCATAGTCTTTAAATGTTTGACTTTCTACACTTTCAATTGCTCTTTTTATATAATCTTCAATATTATATGCTGCAACTATTATACTAAATCTCTTTTTTATATTTATAATTGTTTGCTTTGCTTGCTGGTCCATCTTTTACATCATTCTCCTTTCCATTAATAATAGATTCAAATAATTTAACTAAATTTTTTACAGCTATACTACTCGTCCATTCTTGCGTTATGTATGTATATGCATTCTTTGAAAAACTTTTTCTTAATTCTTTATTATCTATAAGTTCCTTTACATAGCTTTCAAAATCTTTATAATTATTATACATATATCCATTTTGTCCATTTTTTATTAAAAATGGTGCAGACCCCATTCTTCTGTTAGCAACTATCGCACAACCTGCATTCATAGCTTCATTCACAACTACTCCCCAGCCTTCTCTAGAATCACTTGTTCCAATAAATATATTTGCATCTTCCATGTAATTTTTAACTTGTTCGCTTGGAACCTGTCCTACTACTTGCAGAACATCTTCTAATTTCTCCTTTTTTATTTCTTTTTTAATTTTTTCTTCAAGAACTCCAGCACCTAACATTTTAATATTAAAATCATAATTTTGCTTTTTTAAGTTCTTTGCAAGTCTTAATACCATTTCTGGATGTTTCCACTTTATAAATCTTGCAACCCAGATTATTTGTATTTTTTTATTTTGTTCTTTTTTATTTATTAATTTATCTATATCGTAAATATTTGTTTCTAAGAAATATCCCCATTTATAGATTTTGTTTTTATATAACCCCAATAAATTAAAATCATTTGCACCATATGCATTTGCACATAATAAATATAGATTTTTATTTTTTCTGTATTTTATATGTCTATTGTAAAAAAGTTGCATTTTTTTCTTGTCTAATACTGTTTTTATGAAGCCATCTAAGAAAATAAAAATTCTTGCTCTATATCTAAATGTAATCTTATCTTGTTTTAACCTCTCTTGTATTAATTCATCTGTTGTTGAACCTATTATGACAATATCACTATCAATTGCAAGATTTTTTGCTAAATTATACTCTTCTTCGTTTTCATATGCTTTCACCACAAAATCATATTCTTGGTCTAGGTCTTTAAACCCTAAATCTAGTCTCCACTTAAATATTCTCATTGTTGATACAAATTTAAAATTGTCACCTAATATTTTTTTCATTTCAAGGCAAAATGACAATTGATGATGTGTTAAAAAATTAGAATAAAACGTTACCTTCATACTTCTCTCCTTTTATTTTTATATTTATTTCTTTTGCATCACATCTATATTATATAATAATCAATGTCTTTTTTCAATTCTATATTCTTTAAACTGATAACACAAAATCTGATATCTGTAAAAAATATTACAATATATTATATAACTAGTTATAAAAGCTCTAGCTGAAAATACAATAAAAAACTATATGAATAACAGAAATAACATCTATTGTGTAATCTCTATCATTCATATAGTTTTTTATTTTTACTCTGAAATTTAGTTTTATTTTAAAGTCTCTTTATTTAATAGTTTTAGTCAAACCATTTAAAATCTTTTGAATAAAAGATTCTTCTTTTTCAAGTACAACTTCTTCTGTAGCAGTTTGAATATAGTCTTTTTTTTCAATGCTAACATATACTTTCTGACTATTTGATGGTTTTTGCATTCCTAATCTTTCCTTAGCAGATTGTTCTATCGTTTTTAAATTAAGTGCATTTTCAATTCCTACCTGTAGTTGTTCATTTGTTTTCTTTACGGAATTTAATTCTTGTTTTAAGTTTTCTTTTTCATTAAAGCTTTCGTTTATTAGAGAATTTCGGTAACTAATTGTAAATAGAATAATAAATCCAATTGTCAAATAGCATACAGCTCTTACTTTATGTTTTGTATTTTTCTTTGTCATTATTTTTTTGTTATTTATACTTTTTTTATTTGCTTTATTACTATTTTTATTGCCATTACTATGCACTTTTTTAGGAGCATATTCTGGTTGCAATTTTCTTGGACTTGTTTCATATTGATACGCATTATTACTATTTACCATTTTTTCACCTCATCTCTTGTTTATATTTTTTAATTTTTTTCGAAAATTCTAAGTTTTGCACTTTTAGCTCTTGAGTTTGCCTCCAATTCCTGCTTTGACGCTATAATTGGTTTTTTATTTATTATTTTTCCCATTGATTTATAATTACAAACACAGTATGGCAAATCTGGGGGACATGTACATTTTCCAACCGCTTCAATAAAAGCTTCTTTTACTGCTCTATCTTCTAATGAATGAAATGTGATTACACATAATCTGCCATTTTTATTTAAGCATTCTATACAATCTAAAATTGTATTAAATAATGGTTTTATTTCATTGTTTACTTCTATTCTAATTGCTTGAAAAGTTCTTTTAGCTGGATGTCCCTCTTTTTGTTTTGATTTAGGTATTGAAGCTTCAATTATATTTACAAGTTCCTCTGTAGATGAAATTTCTTTTATTTCTCTTTGTTTTACAATATTTCTTGCGATATTTTTTGCAAAACGTTCTTCACCATATTCATCAATAATCTTGTATAACATTTCTTCTGAATATTCATTTACGACTTTTTTTGCAGTTAATTCTTGGGTTTTATCCATTCTCATATCCAGCTCATTATTTCCTAAATAGCTAAATCCTCTATTACGTTCATCTAATTGATAGGAAGAAACCCCAAGATCTAATAATATTCCATCAACTTTTTCAATATTTTTTTCTTTTAGTATTTGTTTTATATCATCATGATTTCCATGAATATATTCTACATTTTTAAACTCTTTTAGTCTTTCTTTTGCAGCTTTTAATGCTTCTAGATCTCTATCTATACCAATTAGTTTTCCATTTGAAGATAGCCTTTTTACAATTTCAAGGCTATGACCTGCTCCACCTAATGTTCCATCTACATATATTCCATTTTTTCTTATATTTAGACCTTGTATGCACTCTTCTAGCATTACTGGATTATGATTAAATTCCATGAAAGACTCCTTTTAATTTGTTTTAATAGCATAAGCAGTTGGTATTTAAAAATACCAACTGAACTTTGCAAATTTTTCTTTTGTGCACTTTATTTTCTTTTGTATTTTCCCTAATTTTCTTATGTATACCAAGCATCTTTTGTAATTTAAGAAATTTTCTTCATTTGTTATTATTTTTCTTTAGTTTAGTATTATTATATTTTTCTTTTGAAATTTTAAATTCTTTTGTATAGCTCATATTTTTTCTTTTGAAGCTTATACTTTTATCTTTTGTACTTAAAAAATTCTTATCTTTTGTGTTTCTAATTTTATCTTTTGTATTTTTATATAAACTTTTAAAAAGTTATATACCAAGCATTGTCATATTTTCTGCAATTTCATCTGCCGAGATATTTTCCTCGCTATTGTAAGAATCCCATTTTTGTTTATTCCAAATTTCAATTCTCGTTCCTACACCAATTATAACTACTTCTTTCTCCATTGATGCATATTGCCTTAGGTTCGCTACAATTAAAAATCTTCCTTGCTTATCTATTTCGCATTCTGTAGCACCTGATAGAAAAAATCTTACAAAATCTCTTGCATTTTTGTTAGTTAGTGGTAAAGTTTTTAATTTTTCTTCAAAGTTTGTCCATTCTTGTTTTGAAAAGCCGAATAAGCATCCATCTAAACCTTTTGTTATGATAAACTTTTCTCCAATATCTTCTCTTAGCTTTGATGGCATTATTAATCTGCCTTTAGCATCTAGAGAATGTTCATATTCACCAATGAGCACTTATCCTCACCTCTCATTCATTTTTTCACCACTTTTTACCACTTCTCTCCACTTAATTAGAATTTTAATACAACATATTATAAATTGCAATAGTTTTTTTAATTTTTTTAAAAATTTTTTTATGTTTTTTAGTTTATACTTGATTATTTCATACGAAAAAGCCTCATTTACACTACTACTGTTTTCGTAATCATAATCGTTGTATAAACAAC
>USCV01000024.1 GCA_900553225.1 uncultured Clostridium sp.
TAAAAAATTCATCTAAAATTATATTATAAATTTATCTAAATTACAATATACAATATTAAAGCTTTGATCTAGAAACTATTCTCCTATTAGTTCTAGATTATCCATTTTAGTTATTTTAACACTATTAATAGTATTTTCTAAAATGTTATTTTGGGTTTTTACCATAATATAATTAGTTGTATGACCTTTTATATATTCTCCATCTGGTTCTTCAAAAAGCACTTCAACTTTTTTACCAATATAGCTTTGATTATATTTTTTCTCATTATTATCAGAAAGTTCAATTAAAATTCTGCTTCTTTTTTCTTTTATATTTCCATCAATCTGATTTTCCATTTTAGCTGCTTTTGTTCCTTTTCTTGGCGAATATTTAAATATATGCATTTTATAAAACGCTACTTTTTTTAGAAACTCATATGTTTTATTAAATTCCTCATCTGTTTCTCCTGGAAACCCTACTATAATATCTGTTGTTAAAGCTACATTTGGATATGCTCTTCTTAGAATATTAACTACTTTTAAAAAGTCACCGAGTACTATACTTTCTATTCATTCTCTTAAGTGTTTCATCACAACCACTTTGTAATGATAAATGAAAATGATCACAAATTTTATCTATCTTTGTTAATCTACCTATAAATTCTTCTGTAATTAATGTTGGTTCAAGCGAACCTAGTCTAATTCTTTTTATTCCATCAATTTTGTTAATATCTTCTAATAAATCAATTAGTCTATATTCTGTTTTAAAATCTTTACCATAAGATGCAATATGAATTCCTGTAATAACTACCTCTTTTATTCCCTGATTACTTATTTTTTCTATCTCTTGTAAAATGCTTTTAGGCTGTCTACTTCTTACCCTTCCTCTTGCATATGGAATGATACAATACGAACAAAAACGGTCACATCCATCTTGTACTTTTATAACAGCTCTCGTTTTTTCAGTATATGTAATACTTCCAAAATCTAAGAATTCGCTTTGATGCATAACATCTGATGCTTCATACTGTTTTTTGTTGTTAGAAATATATTCTTCTACATATTTAACAATATCTAATTTTTCATTGTTTCCTAAAATTAAATCAATTTCATCTATTTTTTCTAAGTCTTCTTCAGCAACTTGTACATAACATCCTACTGCAACTACAACAGCATTATTATTTATTTCTTTTACTCTTCTTAACATTTGTCTCGATTTTTTGTCTGCCATATTTGTAACTGTGCATGTATTAATAATATAAACATCTGCAAACTCATGAAATCCAACAATTTCATAACCTGAATTTACAAACTTTTGCATCATCGCATTTGTTTCGTATTGATTTACTTTGCACCCTAATGTGCAAAATGCTATTTTCTTCATCATTTTCCTCTTTTCAATTATAAATTATTGCACCTATTTTATCATCTTTTAACGCTTTTTTCAACATTAGACAAAAAAACAATCATCAAAACTGATGATTGTTTTTTTGTTTTTTATTTTAATACATTCCACCCATAGCCGCTGCTGGATCTTCGTGTCCTCCGCATCCACACTCTTTTGGTTCTTTTTTATCTGTTACAATACTTTCTGTTGTAAGTACCATTGATGCAATAGATGCTGCATTTTGAAGAGCACTACGAGATACTTTAGTAGGATCTACAATTCCTGCTTTTTTCATATCTACATAAACTTCATCTTGTGCATTAAATCCTGTTCCAATAGGGCTTTGTTTTACTTTTTCTACAATTACAGCTGGTTCTAATCCTGCATTAATTGCAATTTGTTTTACTGGTTCTTCTAATGCTTTTAAAACAATTTTTGCTCCTAATTTTTCGTCTTCTGCTAATGTATTCATTAATTTTTCAACTCTAGGAATTATATTTATATATGCTGTTCCACCACCTGCAACAATTCCTTCTTCAACTGCTGCTCTTGTAGCAGATAAAGCATCTTCTATTCTTAGCTTTCTATCTTTCATTTCAACTTCTGTTGCTGCTCCAACACCAATTACTGCAACTCCTCCAGCAATTTTTGCTAAACGTTCTTGTAGTTTTTCTGTTTCGTATTCGCTCTTTTCCTCTGCAAGTTGAGCTTTGATTTGGTTTACTCTTTCAGCAATTTTTCCTTTATCTCCAAGACCATCTACAATAATTGTATTTTCTTTTTGTACTTTTATTTGTTTTGCTCTACCTAATTGTTCAATTTGTGTATCTTTTAATTCTAGTCCTAAATCTGATGTAATAACTTCTCCACCTGTTAAGATTGCAATATCTTGTAGCATTTCTTTTCTCTTATCTCCATATCCAGGTGCTTTAACTGCAACAACATTTAAAACACCTCTTAATTTATTTAAAATTAATGTAGATAGAGCTTCACTTTCAATATCATCACAAATAATTACTAATTTTCCTGATGATTGCATTAAGTTTTCTAATAATGGTAGTATTTCTTGAATATTACTGATTTTCTTATCTGTAATTAATATATATGGATTATCAATAATAGCTTCCATTTTTTCTGTATCTGTTACCATGTATGGTGATACATATCCTTTATCGAATTGCATTCCCTCTACAACGTTTAGTTCTGTATTAGAAGTTTTTGATTCTTCAATTGTAATAACTCCATCTTTTGAAACTTTTTCCATAGCTTCTGAAATTAACTTTCCTACTTCTTCATTGTTAGCCGAAATACTTGCAACTCTTGCAATATCTTCTTTTCCATTAACTTGACTACTTATTTCTTTCAATCCTTCTACTGCTTCTGAAACTGCTTTATCGATTCCTCTTTTTATTGCCATTGGATCTCCACCAGCTGCAACATTTTTTACGCCTTCTTTTATCATACTTTGTGCAAGAACAGTAGCTGTTGTTGTTCCATCTCCAGCAACATCATTGGTTTTTGTAGATACTTCTTTTACAAGTCTTGCTCCCATATTTTCAAATGGATCATCAAGTTCTATATCTTTTGCAATTGTTACACCATCGTTTGTAATTAAAGGTGCACCAAAGCTTTTATCTAAAACAACATTTCTGCCTTTTGGTCCTAATGTAACCTTTACAGTATCAGCTAGTTTATTTACACCATCTAGTAATTTTTTTCTAGCATCTTCTCCATACTTAATTTCTTTTGCCATTTTCTCTCAAATCCTTTCTTAATTAATATTTTATAATTATAGTTTTACTCTGCTATTGCTAATATATCGCTTTGTCTTACGATAATTAATTCTTCACCTTCATATTTTACTTCAGTTCCAGCATATTTATTAACAACAACTTTATCTCCTTTTTTTACATACATTTTTACTTCTTTTCCATCAACCTCTCCTCCAGGTCCTACTTCTAGAACTTCTGCAATTTGTGGTCTTTCTTTGCTACTTCCTGCTAATATAATTCCGCTTTTAGTTGTTTCTTCACTTTCTATCATTTTTATGATAACTCTGTCTGCTAATGGTTTTAACATTTACATTACCTCCCTTTTCTCTTTACGAACATTATATTATATTCTATTTTTTTTATAATATTCGTTAAAATTAGCAGTCTTTTACTTAGACTGCTAATAATTTATACCCTTTTATTTAAAAAGTCAATAGTTTACCAAAATTTTCACATAATTTTCACAAATTATATTATTGTTTAAAATATATAATTTAAATATTATTAATATTCTCTATTTTTTCATAGCTTCTACAAATTTTACAAATAAAGGAGCTGGTCTATCTGGTCTTGATTTAAGTTCTGGATGAAATTGTCCTGCAATAAAAAATTTACAAGATGGATTTTCAACAATTTCCACTAAACTTCCATCTGGAGATATTCCAGAACAAATTAACCCCTTATTTTCCAAAGTTTTTTTATAATAATTATTAAATTCATATCTATGTCTATGTCTTTCAGAAATTTCCTTTTTACCATATATTTTTTCGGCAAGAGAACCTTCTTTTAAAACACAAGGATATGCGCCAAGTCTCATTGTTCCACCTTTTTTATGAATATCTTTTTGGTCTTCCATAATATGAATTACAGGATTTTTGCAATTTTTATCTAGTTCTTCTGAATTTGCGTCTTCTAGGTTTGCTACATTTCTTGCAAATTCGATTACTGCCATTTGCATTCCTAAACAAATTCCTAGAAAAGGAACATCGTTTTCTCTTGCATATTTTATTGTTTCTAATTTTCCCTCTGTTCCTCTTGTTCCAAACCCTCCTGGAACTATAATTCCATCATATTTGCTTAATATTTTATTTACATTTTTGTTTGTAATACTTTCAGAATCTATAAGATCTATCTTTACCTTTATATCATTGGCAAATCCACCATGTTTTAAACTTTCTATTACAGATAAGTAAGAATCCTCTAATTGAACATACTTTCCTACAATTGCCACTGTTACAAATTCATCTTTGATATTTTTTATTTTGTTAATCATCTTCTCCCAATTTTCATTATTTGGTTTTTTATTGTGTAATCTCAATTTATCACAAACTACTTCTGCAAGTCCCTGTCTTTCAAGCATTAATGGTACTTCATACAAATCCTCAACTGTTTCATTTTGAATTATGTTTCTCTTTTTAACATTACAAAATAGAGCCATTTTTCCTTTCATTCCATCTGATATAGGTAAATCAGATCTGCATACCAAAACATCTGGTTTTATTCCTAGACTTTGCAATTCTTTTACAGAGTGCTGTGTTGGTTTTGATTTTAATTCATTTGAGCCTGTAATATAAGGTAAAAGTGTAACATGAATAAAAATAACATCTTCATCATTTTGCTCAATACCAACTTGTCTTATAGCTTCTAAGAAAGGCAAGCTTTCTATATCTCCTACTGTTCCTCCAATTTCAGTAATTACAACATCAATATCTGTGTCATTAAATTTATAAACTTTTTCTTTAATGGCATTTGTAATATGTGGAATTACTTGTACTGTTTTTCCTAAGTAATCTCCTTTTCTTTCTTTTTCAATAACTTCTGAATAAATTCTTCCTGTCGTAATACTTGAGTTTCTAGTTAAATTTTCATCAATAAATCTCTCATAATGGCCTAAATCTAAATCTGTTTCTGCTCCGTCATCTGTAACAAAAACTTCTCCATGCTCACATGGATTCATAGTTCCTGGATCTATATTAATATATGGATCAAATTTCTGAATAGTAACTTTATATCCTCTATTCTTAAGTAATCTTCCAAGAGAAGCTGCCGTAATTCCCTTCCCTAAACCCGATACAACTCCGCCTGTAACAAAAATATACTTTGTATTCATGAAAAATCCTCCTATATAAAACCACTTAAAAAATAAAAAAATAGACTAAAAATACCTAAAAAGTGGTTTTTTTTTAATCTATCTTTAATTATAATATCACTTATTGTATATTAATGCAAGTAATTATTTTTATTTTTCAATATTCCTTTATATTTTTATTTTAGTTTTATATCTTTAATTTTGTCAAAGTAACTAATTATCAGCTATTGAACTATATCATCTTGACATTTCTTACATGGTATATTATTTTAAATAATATACTATACTATAAAAATTAAGGAGGTTTAATTTATGACACCACATATAAGTTCAAAAAAAGAGGATATTGCAAATATTGTATTAATGCCTGGAGACCCGCTTCGTGCAAAATATATTGCAGATAACTTTTTGGAGGATGCAAAACTTGTTAATTCTGTTAGAAATATGTTTGCATATACAGGTTATTATAAAGGTAAAAAAATAACTGTATTTGCTTCTGGAATGGGAATGCCAAGCATAGGCATTTATTCTTATGAATTATATCATTTCTATAATGTAGACACCATTATTCGTATAGGTTCATGTGGAGCATATACAGAAGATTTAAATATTTTTGACACTATTTTAGTAGATCAAAGTTATACAGAAGGAAACTTTGCATATGCATTAAATGGTTCAAATAAACATATAGCATCTTCTTCGTCTTGTATTAATGAAATAATTGAAAAAGCAGCAAAAGAAATAAATATTCCTTACACAAAAGGAAATACACTTTGTAGTGAATGCTTTGATTATTATGTTGAGAGTATAGATAAATTGATTCGGAAGATTTCCTAAAGACTTAAATATTATTGGGGCTGAGATGGAAGCTTTTGCTCTTTTTTATACTGCAGAATATTTAAACAAAAAAGCTGCTTGTCTATTAACTGTAGTTGACTCTCACTATAAAAAGCAAGAAATCTCATCTGATGAAAGAGAAAAATCATTAAATGATATGATAAAACTTTCTTTAGAAAGTGCTATAAAATTATAAAAAATAAAGCTTTGAAAATTTATTCAAAGCTTTATTTTTTACTATTTTGTGATAGATAAAATTTTATATTTTGTTATTCCTGATGGTGCTTGAACATCTACGATTTGATTTTTCTTTGCACCTAAAAGAGCTCTTCCAAGTGGAGATTCATTAGAAATCTTGCTGTGTGCCAAATCTACTTCTGTAGAACCTACAATTGTATATGAAACTTCTTCATCAAATTCCATATCAAATAATTTAACAGTATTTCCTACTTGCACTGTTTTTGTATCAATTTCAGATTCATCAATAATTTTAGCATGTCTTAATTTATTTTCCAATTCTAGAATTTTGTTTTCATTTTCAGCTTGTGCTCCTTTTGCTTCGTCATATTCAGAATTTTCAGATAAGTCTCCAAATCCTAATGCTACTTTTATTCTTTCTGCAATCTCTGCTCTTTTTTCTGTTCTCAAATATTCTAACTCTTTTTCTAAATTTTCAAATCCTTCTTGAGTTAATATAACATCTTTATCTTCCATTTTAGTTCCTCCTTATATATTTGCAATAATCTATATACTATCTTTATCCTTTATTAAATATAAAATATATTAATCTACTTTTTACTATTTGTCAAGCCATTTTTATGTATTCATTTGCCTCAAGTTTACCTCTACTACCTATAAGTGCCTTTATTTCTACATTATCGTTTTCAATTTTCTTTCTTATTTCTTCAAAACTTTTGTTTTTATCTATAGTACTATCATATAAAATTGTTTGATTAAATAATTTATATCCGCTTATCATTTGTAATTGTTTATTGACACTTTCTTTTATTAGTAGCCCATTTATAAATACTCCTGAAAAAGATTTTGAAATTTTCATCTCATCTTCTTGTAAATTAATAAAAAAGGCATCTCTATTTATATTATACTGTAACAACTCTTCTTGTGAAAAATCAAAATTGATTATCCAACTAGCTCTTTTTATACCTTTTCTTTTATTATTAGATACAGTAATCATAATCCCACTGTTCTCATATATCTTCTTTTCGAATATTAAGAATCTTCTTAATTGATTTGTCACAATATTTACACTTTTAACTTTATAAGTTAATAATTGTATTATTTCTAAATTTATTTTTGAATATTCATTGACTAAAATATAAATTGTTTGATTTTCAATTCTTTCATTCTTAGTATTCGAAATATATTCTATTGCCTTATCAATCATTATTTTTAATAAATATTTTCCATTTTCTAATGACTTACTTACATAAGTATTTTTAATTCCGTCTATTTGTTTTAATTCTTCAGATACTATTATATTATTAATCTTTTCTTCCTTTATAACTTTATTTATGTTTCTTATTATTTTTGATATGTCACTTTTCCCATTTTTATGTATTGGTATAACACCTATAATATAATCCTCACTTTTTTTTACATAAACTCTACCCTTATAACAACTGATTTCATAATTCAATAATATTATTAATTCCAATACATCCCTAATAAACTTTTTAAATTTACCTTTTTTTCTTATAAGCATCATTTTTATAATTTTTTTGCAAGAAAATATTTCTAAAGGATTTCTTAATTCTCTTAAATATAACTTTTTTTCCTTATTCATAAAATCACCTAAAATATAATATTTTTCTATTATATTTTAGATGATTTTAAATTATTCCTATTCTATCGCTTTTTTTATTGTAGTCCAAATTTCCTGTTTTTCAAAGTCCTTTGCCCAATAGCAACCTCCTGCTAAATTGAAGTCCTTTATTAAAGAAAGTTTTTCGTTTATTGATTTTTCATCTTCCAACCACATTTTATAAATAGCTCCATCTTTTTCATATTGTACGTAATTTTGTTTTAATATATCATCCCACTCTTTTTTAGTATCACTTGGAATTACAGATTCAATATTTTTCATTAGAACAACAGTACTTGTTGTTTTTCCGTCTTTTTCCTTCCATAATCTTGTGTAAAATGGCATTCCTAATACTAATTTTTCTTTTTGAACTTCCTCTTGATTAATAAATTTACTAATATTTAGTTTCACCCAATCATATCCTGCTGTTGTTCCCTCTTTTGGAGAAGATGCACCATTTTGATCATATGCCATAAACATAATATAATCTGCAACTTTTCCTAAAGTATTTCTATCGAAGCATAAAGACCAATCTGGAGATCCATCAGGTGCAGTCACATCAACAGATACGACTTTTCCTACAGCTTTCATTCTTGGAGTAAGTTCAATAATAAACCTAGAAAACATTTTTTTATCTTCTTCCTTCATGTATTCAAAATCTATATTAACTCCATCTAAGTTATATTCATCCACATAGGATACAATCTGGTTTATTAATTTATTTCTTAATTCATAATCATTCATAATTTCAGATGTTGTTTCTTTCATAGAATTATTAGAAACAATTGGCCATACTTTATATCCATTTGAATGTGCCCAGTTAATATAATTTATTCCAGATTTCCCTACATTTTCAAGCAACTTTCCTTTTCCTGACTTTTCTAAATAGAAAAATGATGGTGATACAACATTTACTCCATCTATTGAAGTAGCTGTTCTATCTGGAGCAGTAGCATACTCTGAGAAATATTCCCATACTAAGCTTACTTTTCCTTGCACTTGTTTTTCTTGTATTTTCGCTTCTCGCACAATCTTTTCATTTTTTATAGAATCTTTTTTTACATATCCTAATTTTCCTTTTTTTGTTCTAACTTTTATCCATCCATCTGTTACTAATTTTTCTTGTTCTTCTGTTAATGGTACAATTGTTAAAGTTTCTCCTTCTTCTATTTTTTCGATTGTTTTTGAAAATATTGTTGATTTATATTTTACACTATTATCTTTTACACTCTCTGCTTGTTTTAATTCTTTATTAATAGATTCTAAAACAACAGTATTTGTTTCTTCTATATACTTAAAATTTATATTATAAATATCTTCGAGTTCTGAAACAGGAATATAATACTTACCGTTCATTTTTATTATTTTTCCGTTTGCCTTTTTCTTTTCTCCATTTACTTCTTTTTCATAAGAATCCAATCCCATTACTAATATTTTATCATCTGAAGTCGTTACAATTTGATTATACTTTTCATCATAATAAATATATTTATCATAAAAATTTGCTATATCTTCTTTACTTAAATAAAATATGCCACTATCACTTTTATATATATTTGCCTTTAAAAATTTAGTTACATCTTGATAATTAATAACCAATTTTACCGCATTTTCGTCTTCATCTTTAATATAATTTGGTGCAATTCTTAAAATAAAAGTTGCCATTCCTATTAATATAATTACAATTATTAATTTTAATATCGTTCTATTTGACTTCTTTTGTTCTTTTTCTTGTCTCATTTTACAAATTCTCCTTTAAAATTTCTTTTGTCACTATATCATAAAACTATACTTTCGTGAATACTATTTTTAAATATTTTTATTTTTAATAACATTTATTAACTAATTATACCATATAACTTTAAAATTATTATTTGAAAATATACTTTACTAATATACGTTATTATTTAATGTTTCAATGTTTATCTTTCTTAATATATAAAAATCGGGGACATAAAAAAATGTGTAAAAAGTACTTGTTTTTTTTATAAAACTATGATAAACTTAATGTTAGTCAATTTAATAATGCATATAGGAGGTGCAAAATAATGGCAAAATGTGCAGTTTGTGAAAAATCATTAGCTCATGGTAATAAAATTAGTATTGCTCGTTCTCATGTAAGTAGAAGAGCTACTAGAACATGGAAAGCTAATTTAAGAAGAGTAAAAGCAATTGTAAACGGAGAAACAAAACAAATATATGTTTGTGCAAAATGTTTACGTTCTGGAAAAGTAACAAGAGCTTAAATAAAATAATAAAAGTAGGAATTATCCCTACTTTTTTTGCTATCTTTATGTAATTACACTTAATCTTTTATTCCAAAAACTAGCTTTACAAATCCTCTTAAAAATTTAGGTACCTTCTTCACTACTATTGTCATTTAAATCAACTCCTTTATTTTGTATTTTTAACATGCAAGCCACATGAAACCTATTGCTACCACAGCTATTCCTATTGCAAATAGCCACCCAGTTATTGGAAGTAACAACACTAATAATATACCAATTCCTAAACCTATCAAACATACACCCAAAGTCTTTTTTAATACACAAAACATAATGTAATTACCTCCTTACTTATATATTATATTAGTGTCTTTCTGTAAATGTTACTCTTAAAATTTTGTAGAAAGGAGATATGTTTGCTAAAAGCTAAACATATTTTGAAAATGGAAAAAAATAAAGTTATAGAAATGATTAAAATACTAAAAAAGGCTTACCCTGATGCAAAATGCAGCTTAGATTTTTCTTCAACATTTGAGCTATTAATTGCTGTTATGTTATCTGCGCAATGTACAGATGAAAGAGTTAACAAAACAACACCTTCTATTTTTTGTAAATATAATAAACCAATCGATTTTGCAAATATAGAAATAACTGAATTAGAAAAGTTAATCCATCCTTGTGGTTTTTATAAGACAAAAGCAAAAAACATTAAAGCAACATCGAAAATTTTAGTTGAAAATTTTAATAGTCAAGTTCCAAATACAATAGAAGAACTAATGAAACTTCCAGGAGTTGGCAGAAAAACTGCAAACGTCGTAATGCTCGAAGGCTTCCATCTTCCTCAAGGAATTGCTGTAGACACTCATGCCAAAAGACTTTCAAATAGACTAGGATTATCTAAAAATACTGACCCTTCTAAGATTGAACAAGATTTACTTAATATTTTTCCTAAAGAATATTATGAAGATATAAATCATCTATTTATTTGGCATGGTAGAAATATTTGCGGTAGTAGAAAGGCTAATTGTTTAGATTGTCCAATTAAAAACTTTTGTGAATATTACGCAAAAAATGTATAATTTTATTATTTCTAGTTATACTATACATAAAAGTTTATACTTTTATTTTTTGATAGAGGTGATTAATTTGACAAACATTAATTGTTCCTCAAATTGCATATATCAAAAAGATGGGAAATGTTATTTTGAAAATATATCTACTACAAGAGTAACCCCATCTAATGATTGCGCTTACTTTATATCTAAAAATCAAAAGCTTAAGAATTAATAAGCATATTCTTTGCTATTAATTCTTAAGCTTCTATATTTATACTAGTTTGATTTTTATTTATAAATTTAATATTTCCTTTTTTCTTCATATTAAAGCAAATCATTCTCCATCTTTGTTTTCTAAATCTTCTATAATATCTTCCATAACAATTTGTTCATTTTCATCAACTTTATATCTTGGAAGTTCTGGAAGTTCTTCTAAACTAGAAATTCCGAACATTTTTAGAAAATTTTTTGTTGTTTTATATATTGTTGGTCTTCCTGGAGCATCCATTTTTCCGGCTTCTTCTACTAAATTATATTCTAATAGTTTATATAACGTTCCATCTGAATTTACACCACGGATAGCTTCAATTTGTGCTCTAGTTATTTTAGGGTTATATGCAATAATTGCTAAAGTCTCTAGAGCTGCTTGTGATAAATTGGGTTTACTTCTTTTATCAAATATTGGATATATATATTCATAGTAATCTTTTTTTGTGCAAAGTTGGTATGCATCATCTACTTTAATAATTTCTAATCCTCTGTTTGCTTTTTGCATATCTAATTTCATTTTTTCCACAATTTCCATTACTTCTTCAAAGTTTATTTCTAATAAAACCATTAATTCTTTTATTTCAACAGGTCTTCCAGCTGCATATAATACGGCTTCTATTATTGCCTCTTTTTTTTCTTGTTCCATAAAAATACCTCTTTTCCTTATATTTACTAATTATGACATTCTTTTTTTTATGTGTCAAGAAAAATGCACAAGCTTTATAATAAAGCTTGTGCAAAAGGAACTAGTCGTCTTTGACTTCAACTTCAATCTGCCTGATAAATTTTCCCATGGAGTCAATCACATCATGAAGTGGAATTTGACCGTTCTTAGCCTGATTAAGCAATCTGCTTACCCAAATTTTTTCTGGACCTACATATCCTTTTTCAAATGAATACAACTCATTGACTATCTTATTTTCATCGTATTCATCTTCAAGTTCTGATACTTTTTGCTTAATCTTTTTCAGTTGTTCTAATTCTTTTCTTTTCAAAAAAATCATCCTTTTTTTATTTTTAGGCTATTGCCTATACTTTTATTATACATCATTTGTCGTATTATGTCAAATTAAAGTGCGCTTTTATACAATATTTGTTTTTATGCAATATATAAGTATTATTATCCAGAATTTACTTTATTTTTTATTGAAATTTTTTATTGTTTATGCTACTATAAAGTAAATTTTAAATGTTAGGATGTGTTTAATGTATGTCTAATGAAAAAAATAAAAAAATAAAAGTTGTTACTGGAGATGGAAAGCTTGATATTTCACCAGTTTCTTCACATCTAGAAATTGAAAAACCAAAAGAAAAGAAAAACAAAGAAGATATTATTATACCAAAAGAAAAGAAAAACAAGTAACTTAAATTCCTTGTACAGCAAAAAAAATAGAGAATTAAATCTCTATTTTTTTATTACATTGCCTCTTCTTTATTTTCCTGTTGTTCTGTTACTTCTTCATTATCATTTTGATTTACTACTTCCAAACTTGCTACAGATACTTCGTATGCAACTTTATTTTCTACTCTTCCATCATCATATTTCTTTTCGTATGTTCTAGATTGAACTCTACCTATAATTTTAACTTCAGTTCCAACTGGAATATTTTCACAAAATCTTGCATTTCTTCCCCATGCAATACATGGAATATAATCTGATTTATTATATGCTCTATTTACTGCAAGTAAGATATCAGATATTTCTCTACCAAATGGTGTTTGTCTGTAAATTGGTTTTTTACAAATAAATCCGTTTAAAATCACTTCATTTGATATAAAATCTTTACTTACTTCAATTTCCTCTTCTTGGTTTTCTACGAATTTAACCTCTTTTGCAAATACAGTAAGTACCAATCTGTTTCTGTCGTTTTCATAGCTATTGTAAGATCTGAACTGACCTTCAACAATTATTTTTTTGTTCATTTCTAGATCTTCTAATTCAAGTAATCTTTCAGATATTGTAATTGGTATAATATCTGCATTACCACTTAAACGTGGAACACTAAGATTAAATATGTAAAACTTTTCTCCATAAATTTCATGACTAAATTTTTTATCACTTGTTACTTTTCCCACTAAAATAATGTGGTTATTATCTGAATAATTTGTATTCAATTTATTCTCCTCCTCTTATTTGTTTATCTATTGTATCTTATTCATCTTGTTATCTTTTTAGAATATATTTCATAATTTATATTATACTACCATTTTTTCATTTTGTCTACATAAAAAGTTATTTTTTTACACTTTTTTATTTTATTTTAATTGTTTTTTGCTAATTTATATGGCATTTTTTAATTTTTGTAAATTAATTATTTAAAAATTTAGGTGTATTTATGTTTATTTATGGCATTATCAAAATTCTATTTTATATATTTTGTAAAATTCATACTAAAACTTTAATAACTCTATTGTATCTTGATTATAAATGAGTAATAACGCAATTATTAGCATAATATCATAGATGTCACATTGTTCATATTTTTTTAGGCTAATTTCCTGCTGTTCAATATCTTGTTTTTTATTTAATATATTTCTTTGTACACAAATTTGAACATTGTCTTCTGTATTACTAGACATTGTTATTGTTGATTTTGAATTAAAGCCGTAAGTAATAATTATAGAGTTTATTTCACTTAATATGTTCAAATTCAAATTTAAATCTGTATTAATAATAATATACTTTGCATTTATCAATATATCTTTTAGATTTTCTATTTTTGAAATCTCTTTATTTATACAAATAGCATCAAATCGTATATTCTTCATATTTTCTATACTTTTTTCTGTTATATATACAATTTGAAAACATACATTATCAATATTATCTTTTAAAATTTTGTTAATATATTTTTTACTCTTATCGTCAGTAATTATTCCTACAAAAACCATAAATTTCTCCTTTTATTTATGTTTTTATTATTTGTATATAAACTATTTTTTATTCAGCCTTCTGCCTTTTTTGCACTCCATTTGCATCTATTGTATAATTTTCTTTATGAATTAATTCAGAAACACTGACAATATCATAACCTTTATTTTTTATATTATGTACTAACATCTCTAGGCTATCTGCAGTATGTTTTGTTCCATTATGAGATAATATTATACTTCCATTACTTAACTTTTGTTCTAATCTTTTCCACATTTCATCACCTGTTAGACCGAGTATAGTCTAATGTATCCAGATTCCACTGAATAGTTTTATGTTTTTGCTCATTTGCTGCATTAATTACTGTATTATTATATTCTCCATATGGTCCTCTATATAATGTTGTTGGTTTTCCTATAATTTTTTCTATTTTTTCACTACACAAACGAATTTCTTCTGAATTTTGAGAAAGACTTAAATTATTAACGTGTGGATGAGTATTTGAATGGTTTGCAATTTCATGTCCATTATCTGCAATCTTTTTTACATATTCAGGATATTTATCTACCCAATCTCCAACCATAAAAAATGTTATATGTACTTTATTTTTTGATAATGTATCTAATATGCTATCAATATCATCTGCATTCCAAGCACAATTCATTGTAAGTGCAACTTTTTTTTCTTCGGTATCAACACTATAAATTGGTAATAATTTATTTTGCGATGAAGTTAAAATTGCCTCTTTGTTTCTATCAACAATTACATTGGCCATCATAAACAAAACTACTATTGTACTTAATGCTATAACATATGAATAAATCTTTTCCTTATTAAACACAATAAACATAAAAAAACCTCCCAAAATAATCTAATTTATTTTATGATTATTTTAACAGCTTTATGAAATTTTATTATATTTTTTAGTAATATCGGACATTCAGTACTGTATAAAATAAGACTATAATATATTTTAGGAGGATTTTTATGAAGGTTATTCATATAAAAAAGAAAAAACTATTACTTTTTAATAGTATCTTTCTGACATTTATCATTACATTTTGCATGTTTTCAACATCTTTTGGTATGCAACATTATTATAAATTAGATTTTCAGACTGGTTTAGTCACTGCTACTAAATTAAATGTAAGAAGTGGTCCAGGTACTGGTTACGGAATAGTTACAACTGTTAATAAAAACCAATATATTCGTGTATTTGCTGGAGTTGGAGATTGGTATATTGTTCAAGTTGAAGGAGATTATGTTGGAGCAGTAAATAAAAAATATATTAAACCAATTTATCCGTCTAAGACCAATACAGGCACTAATACTAACACCAATACTAATACTGGAACAACTCAAACTACAACATCTAATTTAAGTGCTGATGAACAGGAAGTTTTTAATTTAATTAATAATCAAAGAACGCAAAATGGATTAAGTGCATTAAAAATTGACTCTGAAGTTCAAAAAGTTGCTAGAATTAAAGCTCAAGATATGGTCAATAATAATTACTTTTCACATACTTCACCCACTTATGGTTCTCCTTTTGATATGCTAAAGAGTTATAAAGTTTCATATAATACAGCTGGAGAAAATATAGCTGGAAATTCTAGTAATTCGGGAGCTGTAAATGCTTGGATGAATTCATCAGGTCATAGAGCCAATATTTTAAATAAGTCTTTTAATTATACTGGAATTGGAGTTGTTAATAGTCCAAAGTATGGAAAAGTATATGTTCAAATGTTTATTGGAAAATAACAAAGTAAACAAATAATCATTTTACTTATTCTATTTTCTAAAAAATCGATACTTATTTTTAACTAAGTAATCGATTTTTTTGTTATTTTAATCTACTTCTAACTTCTTTATAATCTTTCATATATTTTTCTACCATATTCCAGAATTCTTTAGAGTGATTCATATATTTTAAATGACATATTTCATGTAAAACTACATATTGTATAACTTGTCTATCATATTTCATTAACTCAGAATTTATTGTAATATTTTTATTTTGTGTACAAGTCCCCCATGCAGTTTTTAATCTTTTAATTCTATATTTATTAGCTTTAATTCCTACAATTCTGGTTACAACCATCATAGCCATTGCAACTTCTTTTTCAGCTATTTTCATATATAAATTATTAATTAAATCTTTTATTATTTGTGTATTATTTCTATTTTTTCTTTCTAGTGGCAAACTTATTACTACATCACTTTCATTAAGTTCTAATATGGGTTTTATATCCTTTAAAAACTGAACTTGTAATAAAAAATCTTTTCCTAAAATTTTAACAGTATTTCCATCTTTATAATTTTCGACTACGTTTTGATTTATTTTTTCGTAAATCCATTTTTTCTTTCTATCAACTATGTCTTCAATTTCACTTTGTTTCATTTTAATTGGTGCTTTGACTATAACTTTATTATCTCTTACATGTATATAAAGATTTTTTATTTTCGACCTTACTATTTCGTATTCGATTATTTTACTATTATATTTAACTTTATTCATTTATAACTTTATTCCTTTCTTATCCTTACTATGTCCCTCTTACCATTACATCATAAAGATCTAATCTCCTGAATGAATTTATTTATGTTTTTTAACTTTTATATTATCAAACAGTAACATATTATATATAATTATACCACATTTTCTTGACATTAGTAAAAAAATCTTATATACTTTCATTAACAATTTTTCCCATTTTTTAATTCTTATAAAGGAGTTTTTATCTATGAAACAAGCATTTGAAATCTTAAAGAAATACTTCGGATATGAAGATTTTAGACCTGGTCAAAAAGAAATTATTAAACACATTCTTAACCAAGAAGATTGCTTAGGAATAATGCCTACTGGAGCTGGTAAATCAATATGTTATCAAGTCCCCTCATTAATATTTTTAGGTGTTACAATTGTTATCTCTCCTCTAATCTCACTTATGAAAGATCAAGTTGATGCATTAAATGTAAAACAAATCTCATCTTGCTACATAAATAGCACACTCTCACCATTAGAATATAAAACTATCTTGCAAAATATTTCAAATGGTAACTATAAAATTATTTATATTGCACCAGAAAGGCTAAAATCAGAAAATTTTATAGAATTTTTAAATACTCTTTCCATTTCAATGATTACAATTGATGAAGCTCATTGTGTATCCCAATGGGGACACGATTTTAGACCTAGTTATTTACAAATTGCACCTGTTATTTCAAAGCTTAAACATCGTCCAATAGTTACTGCTTTTACCGCTACTGCCACAGAAACTGTAAAAAATGATATAATAAAAATATTAAACTTAAAGAATCCCTTTACTTTAACAACAGGATTTGATCGTGCCAATTTATCATTTCAAGTTTATAATTCTATTATAAAAAAAGAGTTTGTAGTAAACTATATAGAAGAACATAAAAGTTCATGTGGCGTAATTTACTGCTTAACAAGAAAATCTGTAGATTCTCTTTATTATTATCTAAAAAGTCTTTCCTATTCCATAGGTAAATACCATGGCGGAATGTCTGAAAAACAAAGAAGTAAGAATCAAGATTTATTTTTATCTGGAAAATATTCTATTATGATTGCAACAAATGCATTTGGAATGGGAATTGATAAACCAAATATTCGATTTGTTATTCACTATAATATGCCAAAAGATTTAGAAGGCTATTATCAAGAGGCAGGTCGAGCCGGAAGAGACGGATTAGCAGCAGAATGTATTTTATTGTTTAGTAAATCAGATATTGTTTCAAACAAATTTCTAATTAATCATGGAAGTAGCCTTCTTAATCACACAAATGAATATCAGAAACTAAAACAAATAACACTGTATTGCCAAACTAAACTTTGTCTTAGAAGATATATTTTAGAATACTTTGGTGAACATCCAAATTTTAAAATATGTAATTATTGTAGTAATTGTACTTATAATAATTTAAACAGCTACTCAAATTTTCAAAAGCCTTTTGACTTAAGTATACAGCCAAATAATAATATAAAAAACCTTCCATCTAACTTCAAATTATTTTCTATTTTAAAAGCAATTCGTTTAGAGCTTTCTATTAAATATAAAGTTCCTCCATTTATGATTTTTCATAACAAAACCTTAATTGAAATGACAAAATCTCTTCCAACAGATATAAATAGTCTATTACAAATTAAAGGGATAGGTAAATATAAAGCTGAAACATACGGTAAGGAATTTATCTTTGCAATAAAGACTTTTATTGGCACTTAAATTAAGAATAAACATTTTAAATTTTTTCATAATTTAAAATTTATTACCTTATATAATAAAAAAATTACTCTAATAAATATTTATTATGAGTAACCTTTTTCTTAATATTTAATTAATAAAACAATGTTGTCATATTTCTAGCAATCATAAAAATTATAATAACAACCAAAAATATTTTTAATATTATATCTAATGGCTTATTTACTATTGGTTCATCTTTAATAATATATCTTAAATAACGGTAAGTGCTATAACTAAATATTACCGCACTTGGTAATAACATTAAATTGTACCAAATTGCCTCTTTTATTCTTCCATTTAATAAATTATGTATTGCTCTTGTCATTCCACATCCAGCACATTTTATTCCAGTTAATTTATAAAATATACACGGTATAAAAAAACTATGTTCTTCTGGATTATATTTTTTTACAATAACAGCTCCTATACATGCTATAATTGCTAGTATGCTAATAAAAATTACACTATTTCTCTTCTTCTTATTCATTTTAACTTTCCTAATTTCTAATTATATAATGCTACCATTCCAAAAATAAATACAAAATATAAAATGTAACATAAAATAATTATAGTTGCCCAGATTGCAATTGAAATCCATGCATACTTTGTCCATTTTTGTGATTGTTTTAAGCTTTCTTTAGCAGCTCCGAATATTACCAATTTGTACTAACGAATTTATTTTTGCTCCTTCTACTAAAGATAAAATTGCAAAAACTATTCCCGCAATATTAGAACAACACATAAAACTCAAAATCAAAGCAACTATAGCTCCTGCTGGGCTATATTTTATTGTTTCGTTATTTAAATAATTTACTTTATCGTACTTATTATTTACATTATTTTGTATTATAACTTTTTGTTTTAATTTAGTACCACATTTCACGCAAAATTTAGAATCATCATCGTTATTATAATAACAATTATTACAAACCATTTTATATACACCTCTTTTTTTTCTTATCTATTTTAACATTTTTCTAGTATATTTGCAATTATTTATAAAAATATTATAATTATTAGTTTTATGTTTTTATTATAAAAAGTATTTATTAATTTATGACACAATTAGACATTTTTTTCATACTATATATTAAGCCTTAAGGCTAAATAATATGAAAGGATTGATAAAAGATGGAATATGATAAAAATATATGTCCAGTAGTTGATGTAAATGGAGTTGTTGCATCTGGAAAACAGTTTGACCTAGATATTACTTTACCACAAGACAATCGTAATGTTATTTATGGAATAATTAAAAACTGCTATAAAGAGCCTGTTTGTGACGCAGTCGTAAAACTAATAGAAGTAATATGCAATTGTGGAAAAGAAGAAAGAAAACCTGTATCTCACACATTTACAGATAAAAATGGCGAATTTGTATTTGGTCCTCTATGTCCAGATAAATTCTATGAGATTCAAATTTGGGTTGATGAAGTAAAACATGCAAAAATATGTGCAACTTGTGAGCATAAAGGATCTTGCTTAAAAGGTGTAGACATTGATTGTGATAGACCTCATAAGCCATGTGAATGTAAACATTGCATGAAACACTGTGAAGAAAAAAAAGAATGTGAATGTAAACCTTGCGAAAAAAAATGTGAAGAAAAAAAAGAATGCGAATGTAGACCTTGCGAAAAACACTGTGAAGAAAAAAAAGAATGCGAATGTAGACCTTGTGAAAAACACTGTGAAGAAAAAAGGGAATGTGAATGTAAACCTTCTGAAAAACACTGTGAAGAAAAAAAGGAATGTGAATGTAAGCCTTGCGAAAAAGATGAATGTAGACCATGTTTCGGAAGATTCAATTATAGAAGATAATAATTAAAAAAGGAATCTATGTGCTGATTTACTCCGCATAGATTCTTTTTTATATATTATATAAAACTATATAATTCCTAATTTTTTTATCATTTTCTTTCCTTGTTTCATTACCTTTTTTTTATCTTGCCCCATTGTTTCATTATAAGCTATTACAAGTCCAGCTGAAATAATTGAACCAATTAACATACCCTTTACAAAATTCATTTTAATATCCTCCTATCCTTTTTTTATACTATTATGCCTTTTTTTCTTATTAATATACTGATTATAAAAAGAATATATTTCATGAATTGCAATAAATAATAAAAATATACCAAACCATTTCTTAAGCTGTTCCGTTTGAATAAGGTTTGCAATTTTAGCACCTATAATTGCCCCTATAACTCCAGAAATTGTTAATATTAAAGCTAATTTGAAATTAATCTTTTTGGCTTTTATATATGCAATAATCGATACTATTGAAGATGGTATAAAAAATAACAAATTAAGTCCTTGTGCTATTTGCTGCTCATAATTTAAAAATATTGTAAGTAGCAAAATTAAAATGCTTCCTCCGCCCATTCCCATACTTGTTATAATTCCAGATATTATACCTACAATTACCTCTATCATAAACTTTTCCTTTATTTTAATAAATTAAAAATCGCATAAAATAAAAAAATTATAAAAACTATTTTGAGCCACTTATTATCTAACTTCTGTAATAATTTTGTTCCTAAAAAAGCACCTATAACTCCTCCAATAGCAACTTTTATTCCAACATTCCAATTAATCTGGTAATTTTTTGAATAAAAATATGCAGTTGTCAAAACCATTGGTAAAATACAAAAAATTGTAGTTGCTCTTGCTTCTTTTTCGTCTAGTTTAAAGAAATATATACAAGCTGGAAGTAATATCATTCCACCACCAGAAGCAAAGAGTCCGCTAAATATTCCTGAGATAAAACCTATCAAAATTTTTTTAAACATATAGTCTTCTTTCTTTATTTTACATTTTGATTATTATTTGTAAAAACTATCTAATTTATACGTTTTCCATCTTCATCTCCAATTTATGATACTCAAATAAAAGTGCTTTATTTCTATAATTAACTCCACATATGTTTTCTAGTTATTTCTAACAGATTTAATGGAGTAAATCCAATAATTTGTACTTTGGATCTGTCAAGCTTTATACATTTGTTCCAAATCTCTAATATACTATTTCTATTTTTTTCATTCATATCTATGTAATCTACGATAATAATTCCTCCAATATCTCTTAATCTAATTTGTTTTGCTATTTCCATTGTAGCTTCTTTATTGACCACAAAAACAGTATCTTCTTTTGCATCTTTTCCTGTATATTTTCCTGTATTTACATCAATTGCAGTAAGAGCTTCTGTTTTATCAATTGTTATAAATCCACCACATTTAAGCCAGACTTTTCTTTCCTTAAGTTTATCGTATTGCTTTTGTACATCATACATATTAAAAATGTCTTTTTTTACTTCAACTACAATATTACTTTTTTCATTTTCTGCAATAAAATCAGAAATATTGTTTTTTAAATTTTCTT
>USCV01000025.1 GCA_900553225.1 uncultured Clostridium sp.
TAGGGCTTAAGCCCAGAAGTGCCAGTACAAAAGCCTTCTAGGCTAAGAGCAAACCACCCGTTTTACGGGTGGTTATGATTAAACTTTTAATTTGAATTTCCTCTTTTTAAATCAAATATAATTGCATCTTCATTATTTTCAAAGTAATTAGAATCACTAGTGTCAATTTGAATTGGATTTATATCTCCGTTGTCGTCATCTGTAAATCCTGTAATAGTTGATTTTCTTCTTCTTGTGGTCTTTTTTGACTTTTCTTCTTCTACAATACCATTTGTAAACTTATCAAATCTATATTCTTTAACAGTTTTTGGTTCTTTGTATTTTGCCTCAAGAAAGTCAACTTTACCAGTACCAACAACACTTCTTCCTTTTATATTTTTTACCTTATACATACAGTTTTTAAATTTTAATGCTTGGATTTTTCCAGCCATATAATTTGGTTTCCACTTGAATTGAATATCACCCATTTTGGGTTCATACTCACCTTTAGCAAGGTTATAATCACGTTTTCCAGACCACTCACGTTTTAATCCAAGTTCACTTTGCCACCAATCATTATCTTCAGGCGTATTATTACCAAATACAACTTTATTTGCACAGTTAGCGAGAATTGTCTTTTTAAATCTTCCTTTTTCAACAGCTAGTTGATCTAGGTTTTGAGCAGATATAACAGTTGCAACTCTGTATTTACGATATAATGTAAATATTGCTTCTGTGGAATTACATATGAAGTCAGGAAATTCATCAATATATAAGAAGTGAGGAAGTCTTGAATTTTCATTTCCTGGTCTTTTTAAAATAGAATATTGCATTAATAATATAAAGAATAGTCCAAATGCTTTATGGGTATTAGCTCCTAAATCTCCACGTCTTGTACATACTAATGTTATTTCCCCATTGTCTAATGCTTTGTCAAAATTTAAATTATTACTTCTCTTACATAGAATATTTCGAACACCTGGATTTCTTAAAAGTGCATCTAATTGACTTATAGCACCTGAAATGAATTTTTCAGTATCTTTTCTACCGGGGCTATTTTGATAAAAATTCTTTTTAAAGTAAGATAATAATATTTTGTATTGTTTTTTCATTTCTTCGTCTTTTTTCATTTCTTCACACATTGACTCTATTAAATCAAAATCGTTTAACATGTCCATCATATCTTCTAAAGTAGGAATATCTCCATCATGTGATTTTGGATACATTTCTTTTAGAAGAATAGATAAGTTTTCAATAGCTTGTGATGCAACATTTTCACGATAAGCAATTTCTATATCTGGACTTGATGTTGAATATAATCCCTTTAAAACAGTAGAAATTGCAACTGAGGTTTGAATAGGGTTATCGAATATGAACGGATTTAGACCTGGTGAATCCGGATTATTTGGGTCTATTAAGTTAACAGGCATTTTGTAATTATCTGCTACATCTAATATATGAGAAATTGATTCAAAGTCTGGCGAAATGTAAGTAATACCTAAATTTCTATATATTATATTGTTTTCAGATGAGCTTAAAATAAGTTTTTTCATATATGCTTGATAGATTTTTAGCTTTGAAGAATTAGGTGTTAGCATATTTAAACTAAAATTTTTATTAATGTAATCATTTGTATATGGATACTTCAATGTCGCAATTCCAGTTTTTAAAGCAGTATATGCCATCTCTTTCGACATCTCTTTAAAAAAGTGTTTTTTATCAATATCACGTGCAATCATAGGTTCAAAAATCATTGATGTCTTGCCTGCACCAGATACACCAACAATAAGAGTAGATTCAAATCTTTTAGCTTCAGGTATTTTAACAGCTTTTGAGGTATCTTTATCTTTACAAAGTTCAACTTCACATGTATATTCACCTGTACCTGCGGTTTGATCTGATAAATCAATTCCAACATAATCCCCAATTGAGTCTTTTAAGTCTTTAGTATCATTAACAGTAGTTATAATCCAGTGGATTGGGGTATAAAATGTGGTTAATGGGAAGAAAAGAGCAATAGCGCTAAATGCTGGTTTTATTAAGTTACTAAATTCTGTAGCAATAATATGATAATTTGGCACACAAAGAAGTGCTTCCCAACATGCCAAATTTACCCATTGAGTAATCATTGAAATAATCAAAATATACAATGTCATAACATATGTGTAAAATAAAGTTAATTTTGTTTTTTTACAATCTGCATATTTAGATGAGCCAGAAAATAAAAAAGCAAATACTGGACAAGCAAAGGCTAAAGTGTATTGTATTGGTCCCCAATATGATACAGACATTCCTGTAAAAATCATAAGTAAAATTTCAACTATACGGTCAATTACTAAATAAGTTGAAATTAAAGTTAATATATAAGTTAAGAATGTATTTCTGTCAGTTTTTAGAAATTTTAGAAATTTATCAATATATTTTAATAAAAAACCACCCAACATAGATAATGGTCCTAATAATACTTTCAATAATGTCACCACTTTCTATTATTTTTATACACATATATTATCCTATAAAATGAGGAAAAAAACAAGTATTTTAGTGAAAAAAAGTAGATAAATATTATTAAAATGTCAACAGTTGGATATGCAATTTAAAAATAAAAAAATTTGAAGTATGGTGAATATAAAAAAATGAAGGGAATAGTATAGAATAATAGGAATAGCACTATAAAATGTGTAAGAAAGGAAATTTATATGATAAATAAGAAAAAAAATAAGAAAGTTATAAAGCAGGGCTTTATTCAAGGGATAGTTGCACTTATTTTTTCTCAAGTATTAATTAAACTATTAGGACTGATTTACAAATTGTACCTAACAAATAAATCGGGATTTGGAGATACTGGAAATGCAATTTATAGTTCTGGTTTTCAGATTTACGCATTATTGTTAACATTATCTTCAATAGGAGTTCCAAATGCTGTTGCAAAAATGATTTCCGAAAAAGTTTCAATAGGAGATCATAAAGGTGCACATAGAATTTTTAAAGTTTCATTTTTAACTTTTGCAAGCATAGGATTTTTATGTTCTTTATTACTTTTTATTAGTGCACACTACATTGCAAATGTTTGGTTACAAATTCCAGAAGCAGAATTAACACTAATTTCACTTTCACCATCAATATTTTTTGTTGCAATTATATCTGTTATTAGAGGGTATTTTAACGGAAGGCAGACAATGAAAGCAGCAGCTAATTCTCAAACTTTAGAACAATTTTTAAAAACTATATTTACAGTAGGACTTGTAGAAATTGCAAGCTATTTTAGTTCTTGCAATACTGTTTTAATGGCAGCAGCAGCAAATTTGGCCACTACTTTCGCAACAATGGGAAGTTTTTTCTATTTATATAAATATTATAAATTTAGAAGAAGAGAAATTGGAAACGAGATTTATAATTCTGTCAAATATAAAAGAAAAAGTTGGATTAGTATTATAAATAATATTTTATATGTAACTATTCCAATGTCATTAACATCTATATTAACATCAATAAATAAAAATGTAGATTCAATAACTGTTGTAAGGGGACTAAAAAGTTTTTTAGGTGAAGCTGAGGCAAAATTACAGTATGGAATTCTAAGTGGCAAAGTTGATACGCTAATTAGTTTGCCATTATCCTTTAATTTAGCTTTCGCAACAGCGCTGGTACCAGCATTATCTGCAGCAATCGCAAATAAAAATAAAGAAGCTGGGATAAAAAAGATTTCTTTTTCTTTATTAATTACAATACTAATTGGTCTGCCAAGTAGTATTGGAATGGCCGTATTTGCAAAACCTATCTTAAATTTACTTTTTCCAAATGCCAATTCAGGAGAACTAATACTTCAGATAGCTGCAATATCAATAATATTTACAGTACTTGGCCAAACTGTAAATGGTGCCCTTCAAGGAATTGGAAAGATATTTGTACCAGCAATTTCGTTATCTATTGGAGTTGCGATAAAAATTATATTAAACATTATATTAGTACCATTATCGTCAGAAGAATGCTATTTTGGAGGAGTAGCTGGAGCTGCACTTGCAACTGTAGTTTGCCATATGGTAGCCTTTTTTATTAGTTTTTACATATTAAAAAGAAAAACTCACATAAAAATAGACTTTAATAAATTTGTAATAAAACCAATCATTGCAAGTACTATGATGGCAATTTGTTCGTATTATAGTTATGAGATGTTAAAAGGTATAATAATTGAAGATATGGCAACAATACTATCAATAATATTTGCAATAATTATATATATAATATCCATAATTATATTAAAAGTATTTAAAAAAGAGGAAATATTAATGATTCCTCATGGTGAAAAAATTTATAATATATTGGAAAAAACAGGAATGTATCATTCGCGAAAGTACTGAAAAATAGGCATTTTAGAAGAAACCAAAACCATAACTCTTACAGCGATAATGGTTTCAAAGAAAAATAAAGAAAAAAAAGAAGGATTTTATATAACTTTGGCGAATATTGATAGTAGTAGATGAAAAGAAAATGTCTACATATACGAAAACTTATAGGAGGTAATGTAAAATGAACAAATCTGATTTAATCGCGGCTATCGCTGCTAAAACAGGAGAAACAAAGAAAGATGCTGAAGCAACAGTAAATGCATTTATTGATGTTGTTACAGAAAGCTTAGCTAAGGGAGAAAAAGTTCAACTAGTTGGATTTGGTTCTTTTGAAGTAAGAAAAAGAGCAGCTAGAAAAGGAAGAAACCCACAAACTAAAGAAGAAATAAAAATACCTGCATCAAAAGCTCCAGTATTTAAAGCAGGAAAAGCTTTAAAAGATTTAGTTAATAAGAAAAAATAATAATGTAATTTATATAGATATATGAATTCATATAAAAAGGTATAGAATTTTTTCTATATCTTTTTTATATTTTTTTATAAAAATGATTGACAAAATAAAAACAACAAGTTATAATAAACAATGTCGTAAGGCAAATACCAGTTATATGCAGATGTGGCGGAACTGGTAGACGCACAGGACTTAAAATCCTGCGGTTGAATAAACCGTGCCGGTTCGATTCCGGCCATCTGCACCAACGACGTATCTGTTCGAACTAAATTGAACAGAATTGATACAGAAATCAATCAGAAAATAAATCTGGTTGATTTTTTTGTTGTCTAAAAACAATATTAAAATCATCCAAACGAAAGGATGGTGTATAAATTGAAAATAATTAAACAAGAATTACAATTTGAAGAATGTCTAAAAAAGAGACTTGAATTTATATGTGAATTTGCTAAAGTTACCCCTACTTTTATAAATGGTAGCATTAGGAAATTAGAAAAAACTAATCTTACATATATTGAGCCACATAAAGTGATTATTAAAAGTATTACTTTTTTAGTTTTCAATTATTCAAATGATGTGTATATTTCAAACTTATCTAAAAAGATAAAATTATCAGAGTTAGAAGAATATTTGAAAAAAATATAAATTTGTAAATATTTGACATTTCTTGAAATCGTGATATAATATAGCCAATTAATTGCATATAGCTGGTCGTCAAAAGCTATATGTTTACGAGCACTTTGAAAAATTTATATTATATTACAATTATATTGTATTTTGTTAAACGGATTTAAGAGATGTCAAAAGTACTCGTATTGTACTTTGATGTCTCTTTTTTGTTAGATTGGAGGTTTGAAAATTGAAAGATGAAAAGAAAAAATGTGGCTTATATATGAGAGTATCAACAGAAGACCAAGCAAGAGAAGGTTTTAGTCTTCCAGAACAAAAAGAAAGATTAGAATCTTTTTGTAAATTTAAAGGTTATGAAATAATAGATTATTATCAAGATGCTGGAATTAGTGCTAAGACTGGTAATCATAGACCAGAGTTTGAGAGATTAAAAGATGATATAAAAGCTAAAAGAATAAATACTATTGTTGCTTTAAAGTTGGATAGAATAACAAGAAGTATTTATGATTGGGAAAATTTAATTACATTTCTAGATGAAAACGATGCTTATTTGGATTGTGTAAATGATGAAATAAATACAACTAGTGCAAATGGTAAAATGATTTCAAGGTTATTAATGAGTGTTAGTCAAAATGAAATTGAAAGAACAAGTGAAAGAACTAAAGTAGGACTAGCTGGTGCAATTAAATGTGGTCATATTCCACATATTGCCCCATTAGGATATAAACACGAAGATAAAAAACTAGTAATAGACTATGCTACAAAAGATGTTATAGTTAGAATATTTGATTTATATTATAATGGTTATTCTTATCAAAAAATAAGTAATCTATTCAATGAAGAAAAAGTATTAGGAAAAGATAATTGGAGAGATTCTACAATACAAAACATTCTTGAAAATGAAATATACAAAGGTGATTTTATTCACGGAAAAAGGACAAAAAATCCAACATATTATGAAGATGTTGTTGAATCTATTATTTCAAAAGAGATGTGGGCTGATTGCCAAGTTCAGAAAAAGAAAAATTCAAGGAGTTATCAAAGAACACTCACCTATTTGTATTTGCAAAAACTAAAATGTCCTAAATGCAATCGTATTTTAGGTGGTAAAGCTACTACAAAGAAAAATGGGAAAACATACTTCTACTATTATTGCAATGATTGTAAAATTCAATTTAAAGAAAATGTAATAAATGAATATTTCGAACAATTTATAGATGAATTAACTGAGTATGATTCTGTTGTAAATCAATTCTTTTTGCCTATGATAAAACAAAAATTTGATGAACCTAAAGAAAAATTAGAAAAAGAAATAAATAATCAGAAATCTAAACTTGAAAGGATAAAAAAAGCATATATCAATGGAGCTTTTGAATTAAAGGAGTATAACGAAGAAAAGCATATTGTTGAAAAAACAATTGTAGAACTTGAAGAAAAACTAAATATTACAGATTGCACAGAAGAACTAAAATTTACTCCAAAAGATATTTTGTTAAAAAGGGATATTGATTTTATTAATAAAATAAAACTAGATAAAGAATATCAAGAGAAAACTAAAACTTGGAAAGATTATACAAGAGAAGAAAAAGCTGATTTAATAATGAGGTATGTTGAAGATATTGAACTTACTTTAGTTGGAAATGAATTAATTTTAAAACAAATAAACTTTAGAGATTCAATTTGTAAACCTTGCCAAGAATTATATGATAAAGGCTATATTGATATTACAAAGCCTATGATATTAGGAAATGTATTAGGTAGTGTTAGGTTTAGTAACTATTTACCAGATGAGGAAGTCTGTGAAATAATAATGAGGTTACAACAATATTATGATGTTCATTTTACAGAGGCAACATATTATTTACAAAAGCAAATGTTCTATTTTAACTTTGCTGAAGATAATAGTGCTATTGTTAGAGTGTTCCCATTAGAAGATTATTATAAATTAGATCCTAATAATAAAATGGAAGAATATAGATTTGGAATTTTATATATTAACGAAGAAGATAAGTTTGAAATGCAAGATATTGATACAGCATTTGATTATATTCCAGATGAAAGTAATGATAGTGTAATTTATATGAAAGAACCTGTTCCTATTTCAGTTGGGGTTAAGCCAGTAAAGTTCTGCGAAGATAATACTGAAGAAAAAAATTAACGTGGCACGTTTTGTTTTTATGAAATAAAAATGAAAGTGGTAATAGTTAATTTTAATAAAATTTGTCTATGTAAGATAAATTTTATTGCCTCGCAGAGCCCCCGAGTTTTGATAGGATGTCAAAACTCATAGGGGGTTAGGAATATTGACTAAAGTCAAATTCCTATGCTACGAAGTTCGAGCAAAAGGAGGAAAAAAGATGAGCGAAGAATTAGCATATTCTATTCACTTGGGTAGAGATAAAAATAAAACGGCAAAAGCAAAACAAACAGCAAAGAATAATCTTTCTTACGAAACATCATTTGCAAATAATGGAATACAAAATGCAACACAACTATCAAAAGTGAATAAACACAATTTGAGAGATTATGATAATAATAAAGATAATATTTATATTTTATATGGAACAGATAATTTATATCAAGATATTCAAGACATATATTTACAAGAATTTGAACAAGCAAGATTAGAATATAACAATAAACAAACTCGTGAAGATAGAAAAATTGACAACTATTTTAAGCATATATCACAGGATAAACAAAAAAATTTAGCTTGTGAACTAATAATAGAACTTGGAGATATGGACTTTTGGCATGATAAAGATGAATATTACAAAAAAGGTATGATACAAGTTTATAAAGAACAAATACAAGATTTAATGAAAATTGTAGCAGAATTTAAAGTAGCCAATGCAGTAATTCATTTTGATGAAACATCTCCACATATGCACATTGTAGGTGTTCCAATAAAAGATGACTATAAAAGAGGTATGAGAAAACAACCAGCAAAATCAAAAGTATTTACGAAACAATCTCTACAACAAATACAAGATGAAATGAGAAATTGTTGTATAAAATCATATAATAAAATTTATCGTGAAAATTATTTATTGAAACAAAAGAAGAAAGGCAGAAATCAAGATATTGATGTTAAAGATATGGAAAATTACAAAAAAATCAAAAAGCAACTAAAACAAAAGGAACAAAAACTAACTGAAGCTAATAATCAAACGAAAAAACTTGATGACAAAAGCAATAATATAAATCAAATATTAAATAATTTAAAACCTACTAAGCTAAACAAAAATAATATGGTTATATCAAACGAGGATGTCCAGAAATTGAAAAATTATACAGAAAATGTAAAAGATATTACTCAAACAGTAAGAAGTGTAAATGACTTAAATATGGCAATTAAAGATTTTGAGAATAGTACTTTTGAAATAGCAAAAGAAAATCGCTCACTCAAATATCAAATAGAGTTAAAAGATGATGAAATTAGTAATCTTAAAAGTGAATTATCGACTAAAGATAAAATCATAAATAAATTACAAACTGAAAAAGAAAAAATAAAACAAGAATTGAAAAAATTTAAAAATTTTTGGCATAGTATTATGGAACACTTCCATAAAAGAATTTGTTATGATAAAAATGAAAATTATAAAATAGTTAGTGATGATTTATGTAGAAATGGCATATTTGACGATAATGATAATAAAATTGTAAATAACATTTATAGAAAAGTAACTATACCAAATGAGAACAAGAAAGATAAAAGTAAAAAGAGAAACAATAATACTAGATTTTGAAATGGAGGTATTTAAATTTATGGAAAATGAAAAAGTAAAATATTTAATAGATATGACAAATGATATGGATATAAAAGATAAGTTAAGGTTAGCAATATGTATGAGTAAAAGTGAATGGTCTGGTCTTATATATAATTCTAAAGAAAATTATGAGAAATTTGATAGTATGCTAAAAAATATAGATGAAGAATATAGAATTACTCTTATAAATTTTGGAGAATATAAACTTGTAATGTTTGCAATGGCTAAGCTTATGGAAATGGAAACGGCAGAACAAAATAAAGTTGCATTGTATTTATTTAATACTTTGAATTAAAAAACTATTTCTATAGAAAATTTTTATTGAAAAATACTATAAAATATGGTAAAATAGTCACATAATTTAATTATCTTGCCAATAAGCAAGTTTTGAATATAGTAACTTTTAACAATAATTATTGTAAAGGAGAATTTATTATGGAAAAAGAATTAGCTTTAAGGTATATACGGTTAATCAAGCAAAAAGCTAATCCGTATTGCATTGATGAAAAAGAACAACCTAATTTCTGGGAAGCAGTATTGAAACTTTGTCAAAATGGAAACACAGATATTTCTTCCATGTTAAAAGGTAATCCTAATGAAGATCAGTATTGCGTAACATTGGTTGACAGCAGTGTACATTATGGTGTGAATCATTTTGCTGACTATTCTGCACATACTGTTATAGAACTGGTTTACAAAATTGTAGATGAAATTATTAACTGGGATTCGATGTCTTTAGATGACATTAAACTCATGTTATTATATCTATCAATTATGTAGAGCTAAAAAGGGTCAGAAAAGAATTTCAGCCTATGAAATCTGCTTATTATCATAGCCTTAAAAGGAGATAATTCAATCTTTTTTCAGCACAGCCATGTTATAAAAAACATGGCTGTATTATATATAATTTTGTAAATTATTTCAAATATTTTAAGTTTCGGTCTTTTTTGAAAATATTCCGAAACGTTATCCACAGAATTATGAAATTTATGTGAAAATAAAGAAAAACCGCCATTGTTTTAGTATAATTAAGTTGATTTTAAAAAAATACACTAAACAAAAAATGGAGGTTTTTCTATGGAAAATTTTACCACAAATAATTATGAAATGAAAAGAGATATTATAAATTTTTCTAAAAAAATTTCTGAAGGTACAAGCAAACCAGAATCAAAATTTGTAATGGATATGATTTATGGAATTTCAAAATCAAAAGATATCTTCTTATCAAGTATTGCAGGAGCCTTAGATGAAAAAACAAAAAAAGCTTATACAATAGATAGATTAAGTGATAATTTATCAAATGATTTATCTTCATCAATAGATGAAAAATATTGTAATTTAGCAATGGATTCTTTAGGAAATAATCCAATATTTTTAATATATGATAGTGATATCATAAAACCATTAGGAGAAAAATTTGAAGATTTAGGCATTGTAAGAGATGGTTCAAGCAGAAATAAAAGTTATGAAAAAGGTTATCATCACACAGAAATAGTGGGACTAACACAAAATAAAAAACAACCAATTAGTTTGTTTTCAAAAATACATTCTTCAACCCAAAAAGAATTTATATCAGCAAACGACATCACATTTGAAGGAATAGATAAGATAGTAAATTTATTAGATAAAAGAAGGCAAAAAGGGATTTTTGTTAATGATAGAGGTTATGATAATAACTTAATATTTAATCATTATTTTGAAAAGAAACAATATTTTGTAATAAGACTAAAAGAAAATAGAAAAGTATATAGAAATCATAAATGGTATAAAATAACAACAATAAGAGATTCACACAAAGGAAAAATACAAATGAAATTATTATTTCAAGGAGTAGAAAAAGAATGTTATGCTAGTGTAATAAAAGTACAGATTACAGCCAATAAGAAATGGATTAATTTAGTATTAGTATATGGATTAGGAGAAACACCAATGATGTTAGCAAGTAATATACCAATAAAAAGTAAAGAAGATGTAATAAAAACGGCAAGATGTTACTTAGATAGATGGAGAATTGAGGAATATTTCAAATTTAAAAAACAGGAATATAACTTTGAAAATTTTAGAGTAAGAACATTAAAATCAATAAATAATTTGAATAAAATGCTCACATATGCAATTGGATTAGTAGCAATGCTTAGCGAAAAAATTGGAAAAAGAGAATTTATAAATAAAATAATAAAGGAATCAAAATCTTTAAAAACTAATGTATATCTATGGTTTTATCAACTAGCAAGAGGAATATATAACATATTATCAAAGACAAGATGTGGAATAAGAGAATGGGAAAGTATAAGAAAAAGAAAAGAGTATGATGGACAGCTGTGCTTATTGTAAAGACATTATTTACATAATGCTAAAAAGCCTATTTTGTATAGGTTTATTAAGTGCTGTTTAAAACAGAAAAGTTGATAAAATATGGATATTTATATTCATATTTTACCAACGGTCATACTTTTTTTAGATTATTTTTGCAAAAAACCGAAACTTAAATCAAATATATATTGTATTACTAATAGATATATGATATACTTTAGTAAATTGATTGATTTTTATATCAATCGTCTATGAGAGCCAAAAAGTTGTAGATAACTACTTCGTTGGCACCATTAGAACCTCAAGTGTTTCGGAGAACAAATAAGACTAGAATAGTTGATAGAAGTGTATTGATATTGCACTTCTATTTTTTAAATAAAAAAATAGAACCAAATGTTACTACCAACTTAGTTCATGCTATTCAAGTGACCTCACACTAGAATAACTTAAGTTAAATATAGCATTATTATATGTCAAATGAAACTTTTCTATAAACTTTTAGAAAATTTCTTGTTAACTTTATTTTTAAATATTTATATGTTAAAATTGATAAAGAAGAAAAAATTAGTAAGAATAAATTTAAGTATTTGTATGAACGGATGTGAAAAAATGAAAGAGCAAGAAGTTATTTTAAAGAATGTAAATTCATTTGAACCAAAACATATTTTTGAATGTGGACAATGTTTTAGATGGGATAAAAATATAGATGATAGTTATACAGGTGTTGTAAACAAAAGTGTATTAAATGTGAAAAAAATTGGTAATGATATTGTAATTAATGGTATAAGCAATGAAAGTTTAGAAGATATTGTAAATAAGTATTTTGATTTAAATAGAGATTATCAAAAAATTAAAGAATTATTAAAAAATGTAGACAAAGATGTAAAAAAAAGTATTACATATGGAGAAGGAATACGTATTCTTAATCAAGATTTATGGGAAACTACTATATCTTTTATTATTTCGGCTAATAATAATATACCGAGAATTAAAGGAATAATAAAAAAGATATGCCAAAAATACGGAGACAAAATTATTTGGAATAATGAGGAATATTATTCATTTCCAACACCAAAGCAATTATCAAAGGCAAGTGTCCAGGACTTAAGAACTTTAGGATTAGGATTTAGAGATAAAAGAGTATTTGAAACGACACAAATTGTTGTTTCAAATCAGGTCGATTTAAGTAAGCTTATGTGCAAAAAAACTGAAGAAGCAAGAGAAATTCTTCTTACTCTTCCAGGGGTTGGACCTAAGGTTGCAGATTGTATTTTATTATTTTCTGAATTAAAAAGATTAGAAGTTTTTCCAGTTGATGTATGGGTAAGAAGAGTAATGAATGACTTGTATATAAAGATGGAAGATGAAAATAAAGTAAATAAAAAAGAAGTTTTAAATTTAGCTAAAGAAAAATATGGGGATTTAGCTGGACTTGCACAGCAATATTTATTTTATTGGAAACGAGAAGCATAAAAATTAAAGTTTTTAATTTCAAAACCTTTAATATATTTAAGCTTCTTAGTATTTAAAGTATGAGATTTTGAGGAGATAAGAATATATGAGTTTACGATTAGTTTATGGAAGAGCAGGAAAAGGAAAAAGTAGTTTTTTATATAATGAGATAAAAGATAAAATTAATGAAAAGAGTAAAATTTATATTATTACTCCAGAACAATTTTCTTTTACAGCAGAAAAGAAATTAATGGATGCAATTGGCACAGGTGCTGTAATAAATGCTGAGGTTCTTACTTTTAACCGTATGGCATACAGGGTGCTTAAGGAAATTGGAGGAATTAACAAAACAGACCTATCAAAATGTGGAAGAGCAATGCTAATTTATGATATTTTATCTAAAAATAAAAGAAAACTAAAGTATCTAGGTAAATCTGATGAAAATATTGATATGATTGGAACTCAAATAACTGAATTTAAAAAACATGGAGTTTCAGTTGAAGAATTAGAAGAAGCAAAAAATAATGCGGAAAATAAATATCTTAAATGTAAAATGGAGGATATGTTTTTAGTATACAATGAGTTTCAAAATAGAATTATAGATAAGTTTATTGATGAAACAGATAGATTAAGCATGTTAGCTAATAAAATTGATGAAACAGAAGAATTTAATAATTCTCTTATTTATATAGATGAATTTGTAGGTTTTACAAAACAAGAATATGATATTATAAGAAAACTTTTAAAAGTGGCAAAAATGGTAAGTATAACAATATGTGCAGATAATTTAGAGGAAATAAAAAATCCTGATACAGATATTTTTTATTCAAATAAGCAAACGGCGCAAAAAATAATAAGTCTTGCAAAAGATGAAAAGATTAAAATTGAAAATGAAATTAAAATTGATAGTAAAAATGCCAGATTTAAGGTTGAAGAACTTAAACATATAGAAGAAAATTTATATAATATTCCTCTTAAAAAATATGAAAAAGATGTAGAAAATGTAAAACTTTTTTTAGCTAATAATCCATATTCTGAAATAGAGCATCTTGCAATTCAAATTGTAAAATTGGTTCGTAATGAAAAATATAGATACAAAGATATTTCTATAATTACAAAAAATTTAGATACATACTCTAATTTATGCAAAGCAATTTTTCATAAGTATGATATACCTATTTTCATTGATGAAAAAAAGAACTTAAATAATAATATTTTAATCCAATATATTCTTTCAATATTAGAGATTTTCTCAAAAAATTGGTCACATGAATCTGTATTTAATTATATAAAAACAGGCTTATTAGATATTGACGAGCAGGAAATTTACAAATTAGAGAATTATTGTTTAAGATGGGGAATTAAACAAAATAAATGGTATGGTCCTGACTGGAATTATACAGATGATACAAAAAAAACAGATGACTTAAAAAGAATAAATGAACTTAAAAATACAATTGTAAACCCATTAATGGAATTAAAAAATGAAATAAATAAATCAAAAGATGTAACGACTATAACAAAATGTTTATATGATTTCCTTATAAAAATGGAGATAGATAAAAAAATAGAAAATAAAATAGAAAGACTTGCTGAAAATAATATGACTGAAATAGCAATGGAGTATGAAACTAGTTGGAAGGTTTTGGTTTCAGTTTTAGATGAAATTGTTTTAATTTTTGGAGGAGATAAAGTTACATTTGAACAATATAAACAAATTATGAAAATTGGTTTTAAAAATAGTGGGCTTGGAAAAATACCTGCATCACAAGATCAAGTAATTATAGGAGATGTAGAACGTTCTAAAACACATAAAGTAAAAGCCATTTTTATGATTGGGTTGAATGATCGGAGTATTCCCAAGTGTAAATAAAGATGAAGGTTTTTTCAATGATAAAGATAGAGAGTACTTTAAAGAACAGAAAATAGAGCTTGCTAAAGGTACACTGGAAAATTTATATGAAGAAAATTTCAATATTTATAAAGCATTTACAACAGCAGAAGACAAACTTTATTTATCTTATGCATCGTCAGATTCAGAAGGTAAATCTTTAAGGTCATCAATTTTTATTAGTAAAATAAAAAAGATGTTTCCTAAAATTTCTATGGAAAGTGATATTATCGAAAGAAAATCAGAGGTGCTAAATGAAAATACTACATTTGAAGAGTTATTAACAAAATTAAGAGATTTTAAGGATGGAATAGAGATTGAGAATAAATGGTTTTTATTATATGATTACTTTAGCAAAAACAATTTATGGAAAGATAAATTAGAAAATGCATTAAATGGAATTTATTTCACAAATAACCCAAAACAAATAAATGATAAAGTAATAGATGATTTATACGGAAGAGTTTTAAATTCAAGTGTATCAAGGTTAGAGCAATATAGAGCGTGCCCATTTTCTTATTATTTAAAATATGGTTTAAAAATAAAAGAAACTAAGAGTTTACAGGTAAATGCAATAGATACTGGATCATTTATGCATGATGTAATAGATGAATTCTTTAATACAATAGATGCTAGAGATATTAATATTAAGAAAATAGAATTTGATGAAATGAAAAATATTTTGGAAGAAATTATAAATGAAAAATTACATTTAAATAGAAATTATATTTTTTCAAGTACTCCTAAATATAAGGTATTAGCTCAAAGATTAAAAAGAGTAATAACTAAATCAATGTGGTATATAATCGAGAGCTTAAAATATAGTAATTTTGATGTCCTTGGAAATGAAATAGAGTTTAAAGAGGGAAAAAAATATCCACCTATTAATGTTTTATTAGATAATGGGAAAGAAGTGAAAATTACAGGAAAAATTGATAGAATTGATATTGCTAAGCTAAATGGTAAGAATTATATTAGAATTATTGATTATAAATCTTCTACAAAAAATATAGACTTAAATGAAGTTTATGAAGGACTTCAAATTCAATTATTAACATATTTAGATGCAAGTTGTCAAAAAGAAAATTTTGATCCAGCTGGTGTTTTATATTTTAATTTAATTGATCCAGTTATAAAAGCTAGCAAAAATATGACAGAAGAAGAAATAGAAAAGGAAATTAGAAAAAAGTTTAAAATGCAGGGTTTAATTTTGGCTGATGCAGAAGTTGTTAAAAGTATGGACAAAGAGCTTGAAGCTGGTGCTTCAACCAGAATTCCGGCATATTTAGATAAAGAAGGAAATTTAAGTTCTTCTAGATCAAATACTGTTACAAAAACACAATTTGAATATTTACAAAAATATATGAACAAAATAATTAAACAGATTTCAGAAGAAATATTAAGTGGTAATATTTCTCTTAAGCCATATTATAATTTAAGAAACAAGCAAACTCCTTGCCAGTATTGTGAATATAAAACCGTTTGTAATTTTAATAGAAGCGGATGTAAGAATGAATATAGGTACATAGGTAATTATGATAAGGAGTTTTTATTAGAAAAGATTAAAAATGATGTTAATTCTATGGAAAAATAATAAATATAAATTTATTAAAAATAAGATATATTAATTATTGTAAATAAAATTAAGTTGTAGGATAAAGCAGTCTAAAAATGAGTAGAAAAGAGGAACATATGAGAAATAGTTTTTTAGAAGTAAATTTAAATAATGTTTCATACAATATACAACAGATAAAAAAATTTGTTGGTAATAATGTTACTGTGATGCCTGTTATAAAAGCAAATGCATATGGGCTCGGAGCAGAAAAATTAAAAAATATTCTAGAAAAAGAAAAGATAAGTAAAGTTGCTGTTGCGATTGTGGATGAAGCTATAAAACTAAGAAAAGCCAAATTTAATATGGATATAATAGTACTAAATGAGCTACTTGAAGATGAAACAGAACAAATTGTAGATTATGGCTTAACTGCGGGAGTTTCTGTATTCAAAATAGCAGAAAAAATCAATGAGTATTCAAAGAAAAAAGGGGTTATTACTAAAATTCATATAGAAATTGATACTGGAATGGGAAGAGTTGGACTGAAAATACAAGAAGTACTTTCGTTTGTAAAGAATATAACTAGTAAATTAACAAATTTAGAAATAGAAGGAATTTATACTCATCTATCTTCAGCTGATAGTAGTACAGATTTTACAAAACAGCAAATAAGTAAATTTGAAACTGTTAGAAAACAATTAGTAGAAAGTGGCTTTAAATTTAAATATTATCATATTTCAGCAAGTGGAGGAATATTAAAATATCCAGAAGCACATTATAATATGGTAAGACCAGGTATTATTATTTATGGATATTTACCAAATGAAAATATGAAGGATATTATAGATTTGAAACCAACTACAAAATTAAAATCTAGCATAGTTTTTATAAAAGATGTAGAAAAAGGCGAGCCTATTAGTTATGGAAGAACATATATAACAAGTAAGAAAACCAAAGTTGCAACTATACCAATTGGATATGCAGATGGAGTTGGAAGAAGCCTTTCAAATAAAGGAAATGTTATTATTCACGGTAAGCTTGCACCAATTATAGGAAATATTTGCATGGACAATTTTATGGTAGATATAACAGACATTCCAGATGCTAAGATAGGTGATGAAGTTATTTTATGGGATAATGATAAGATTAAAATAGAGGATATTGCAGATGTTTGTGGTACTATAAATTACGAAATTTTATGTGGAGTGCAAAATAGAATTCCAAGAAAGTATATAATTTAATTTTTAATATTTAGGAGGATTTATGCAAGATTTATCTAACGAAAATGTAATTCACAAAAAAAGCGGTGAAATTGAATATTTACAATTTAAAAAATTATTACAATATAAAGAAAAAGTAGTACATTGTTTTACATTAAAGCCACTAGACTTTGGAGGTATTTTAAATTACTATGATAATAAAAAAATGTTTTCAGAGAATTATAAAAAAATATCAGAAAAACTAAAATTAGATAGTAATAATATAGTAAGACCATTGCAAACACATACAAATTGTGTTAAAAATATATATAATGAAAAAGGAATTTTTATAGATAACTTACAAAATGTTGATGGATTAATTACAGACCAAAAAGAGGAAATATTATCTTTAGTTTTTGCTGATTGCACACCAATTCTGCTTTATGATCCAGTTAAAAATGTTATAGGAAATGTTCATTCTGGATGGAAAGGAACTGTAAGTAAAATTGGAAAAATTGCATGTCAAAAAATGATTAATGATTATAAATGTAAGCCAGAAGATATTATTTGTTGTATTGGTCCAACTATTAGAAGTTGTCATTTTGAAGTAGATGAAGATGTGAAAAATTTATTTAAAGATGCCTTTGGAAATATAAATATTTTTCATTTAGGAGAAATAAAACAAGGAAAACAGAAGTATTTTATTGATACTGTATTAGCCAATATAACAATGATGAAAGAATTAGGACTAAAAGACGAAAATATTATAGATAGTGGAATTTGTAGTGTTTGTCAAAATAAGTTTATCCACTCATACAGAGCAGAAAAAGAGTTAGCTGGAAGAAATACAGCATTGATTAGTTTGATTTAGTAATTTTTAGGAGGAATAAATGTACGACAATTGGGAGAAATTAGAAGAATCAATTAGAGATTGCAAGAAATGTAAATTAAGTATAAATAGAACTAATATAGTTTTTGGACAAGGTAATAAAAATGCTGATGTAATGTTTATTGGTGAGGGACCTGGTGCTGATGAAGATATGAAAGCACTTCCATTTGTTGGTAAAGCTCGGACAACTTATGAATAAAGCATTTGAAGGATTAGGAATAAATAGAGAAAATGTTTATATTGCGAATGTTGTAAAATGTAGACCTCCTGCAAATCGTGTTCCAGAAGAAGATGAAGCGGCATGTTGTTTGAATTATTTAAGAAACCAAGTGATTTTAATTAAACCCAAAATTATTGTTTTATTGGGAAGTACAGCATTAAAAAATATATTGGGAAAAGAAATGGGAATAACAGCAACTAGAGGAAAATGGGTAGAAAAAAAAGGAATTTTTTATATGCCAACATGGCATCCAGCAGCACTTTTAAGAGATGAAAATAAAAAAATTGAATTTTGGCTTGACCTTAAAGAAGTAAAACAAAAAGCTATAGAAAGTAACCTTGTAATATAAAAGGAGATGAAGAAAATTGGAAAATCCATATTTTAAAAACTTAACATATTCGTTACTAGAAAAGAAAGTAGCTTATAAGGGAAGAAGAGTTACTGTAGAAGAATTAACATATCTAGCAGATGATAAAAAAATTTATAGAGAACATGTTTTAGCAGGAGATGCATCAGTTATTTTAGCAATAACAAATGAAAATAAAGTTATAATGGTGCAAGAAGCGAGAACACCAATTAATAAAGTAATTTTAGCTCTTCCAGCAGGACAAATTGAAAAAGGGGAAGATGCTAAAAATGGTGCAATAAGAGAATTAGAAGAAGAAACAGGATATAGAGCCAAAAGAGTAAAAAAATTAAGAGAAGTTTATCCATCTGTAGGTTATACCAGTGAAAAAATTACTATATTTTTGGCAACAGATTTAGTAAAAACCAAAAGACATTTAGATGAAGACGAAGATATTAATGTAGTTGAGTTACCATTAGATGAAGTGAAAACAATGTTAGACAATAATGATATTATTACAGCAAGTAGTACTGTTGCACTTATGCATTATTTTTTATATGAAAAGAAATGAAAAAAATTTTAGTACATAATAACAGTAGAAAGTAGAATTATAGTGTTAGAACATATGGTGATTTTTATGTCATAAAAGAAAGGAAATTTTTAATAATGGAAGAATTAAGTTTAAAAGAAATTAAAGATATATTAGAAAGTAATAATTTATTAAAAAGCAGTAAAATAATTAATGATGAAAAAATAGAATCAATATCTTGCGATTCTAGAAGTGTAGAAAAACAATCTCTATTTTTCTGTAAAGGTCAAAATTATAAGCCGGAATATTTAGGAGATGCAATTAAATGTGGTGCTGTTGCATATATTTCAGAAATTCAATATGAAAAATATGAAGCTTCTTATTTTATAGTAACTGATATTTTAAAAGCAATGGCAATTATTGCTGCAAGGTTTTATGGATATCCAGCTAAAAGCCTAGAATTAATTGGAATTACTGGAACTAAAGGAAAAACTACAACAACGTATTTTTTAAAAAATATTTTAGAGACATTTTTAAATAGAGAAGTTGGAACAATATCGAGTATTAATGTTAATACTGGAAAAAGAAATGAAGAAGCTCATTTAACAACACCAGAAAGTTTGGACCTACATAAGATGTTTTACGAAATAAAAGAGAGTAATTTAAAATATGCAGTAATGGAAGTTTCTTCTCAAAGTTATAAAAGAAATAGATTATATGGAGTAGAATTTGACTATGGAATTTTTACTAATATTGCAGAAGATCATATAAGCCAAATTGAACATCCAACATTTGAAGATTATTTAAATTGTAAAATAGAATTTTTAAAACATTGTAAAACAGTAGTAATTAATAAAAATACTGACTGCTTAGATACAATTTTATCAAAAATTAGTGATAAAAATATAATTTATTATGGAACAGATGAAAGTGCAGACTACTATGTAACAGATATTGAAAAAGAAAAGACAGGATTTAAATTTAAGGTAATAAATAAAAAACAGGGCTACAGTAGTGAGTTTAAAATTAAAATGGCAGGAAGATTTAATATTGAAAATGCACTTGCTGCAATTGTAATTGCAAAATTATTAAATGTGGATGATGAAAGTATAAGAAAAGCTTTATCAAATACAGAGATACTTGGAAGAATGAATATATATGAGCAAAAAGGAATCACAGTAATCGTAGATTATGCACACAATGGATATAGTTTTTCTAAGTTATATGAATCTATAAAAATGGATTATCCAAATAGAAAGATTATTTCTGTTGGAGGAATTGTTGGAGGTAAGGCTTTTAACAGAAGAAAGGAGTTTGGGAAAATTGTAGGAGATAATTCAGATTATATATATTTAACTGCAAATGATCCTCAATTTGAAAATGTTCAAGATATATGTAATGATATTGCACAATATATAACTAAAAAAGATAAATATGAAATTATAGTAGACAGAAAAGAAGCCGTTCAAAAAGCAATTATGAATGCAAAAAAAGGTGATGTAGTTGTTCTTTTAGCTAAAGGAGGAGAACACTATATTAAGATAAAAAACGAGTGTGTAAGTTATGAAGGTGATTTGACAATTGCAAAAAGCGTTTTAAAAAAGAAACGTTCAAGAACAAAATCAAAAACAGAAGAAGTATCTTATAATTAAAATAAGATTTTTATGTATTGGTTATAGAAGACATTATTATAAAATGAAAAATGAAAACTAAAAAATTCTAAAATCTCAAATATTAATAGATATATAGAAAGTTTTTAGTTTTCGTTTTTTATTTTAAATGTATACGAAATTTATTAAATAATGATTGCAAAAAGAGTACAAGTTTATTTTGAGTCTTCTTGGCTGGAAATTTTCTACTTAAAATTTGTGTATGCATTTGTTCTATATCATTTAGTTTTTGTTTATAATAGTTGCTAAAATCTGAATATGTGTCTGTTATGCCTATTAAATCTTTATAAATTGTTAATTTAGTCTTATAAATTTCAATATCCGAGTCAGATTGTAATCTTAAAAATTGGTTGTCAAAGTAGGAGGTAAAAATTATTTTTTGTGTATGCAAGAAAATATCTTTTATTTTATTTTTGTATATATTT
>USCV01000026.1 GCA_900553225.1 uncultured Clostridium sp.
GCTATAATTAATAAAATTATTATTACAATAACACCGAACTTTTTTTTCATTTTATGACCTTCTCTTTCGTTTATATTAACTTTATTCTTCTTTTTTCAATTCTTCTATATTGTTCTTACAAGCTTTTACCCACATAATTCTTTTTTCTTCATATTCTTCTATTTTATATGTAACATCCTTGGTTTCAATTACAACATTTTCCCCTTCTTTAGGAAGCCTTCCAAGTTCTTCTAGTAAATATCCTGATAATGTTTCATAATCACCTTCTGGTACATTAACATTTAAAATTTTCTTTAGTTCATATAAAGAAACACTACCACTAATTAAATATGTATTTTCATCAAGTTTTTCATATTCATTTTCAACGTCATCATATTCATCAAATATATTTCCCACAAGTTCCTCTAAAATATCTTCCATTGTAAGTAATCCTGCTGTTCCGCCATATTCATCTATAACGATTGCCATTTGTTTTTTATTTTTTTGTAATTCTTTAAAGATTTCGTTAATAGGCTTTGACTCTGGAATAAAATATGCCTCACGAATATTTTCTTTTATTTTTATTGGCTTTCCATCATTTAATAATTTCAAAATATCTTTGACAAATAAAATACCTTTTATATCATCAATTGTGTCTTCATATACTGGTATTCTACTGTATTTATATTCATCTACATTATTTAAAATTTCTGAAAGATTGTCATTAATTTCTATTGCAAAAATATCTGTTCTATGAATCATAATTTCAGATGCAGTTGTATCATTAAATTCAAACACATTGTTTATCATTTCTTTTTCTTCTTCTTCAATTGTTCCTTTTTCTCTTCCCTCATCAATCATCATTTTTATTTCTTCTTCTGTAACAATTGCTTCTTCATTTTCCTCAACACCAAATATTTTCGAAACAATGTTGGTTGAAAAAGTTAATAATTTAACAAATGGAGCTGTTACAATTGATATTGCTTTTATTACCCCTATAGACATATATGCTATTTTTTCGTAGTATTTCATTGCAAGTCTTTTTGGTACAAGCTCTCCAAAAACAAGTGTAAAGAATGAAAGTATTCCTGTTATAATTATTATAGATATACCTCTCCATACATCTATGCTTAAAAATGGCATCATTTTATTTAATGTTGGTGCAAGAATATCTGCAAATGCATCTGATGCAAACGCACTAGATAAAAATCCAGCAAGTGTAATTCCAATTTGAATTGTAGCTAGAAATTTACTTGGGTTTCTAAGCATTTTTACAATTTGCTTTGCTTTCTTACTTCCATTTTTTGCTTCCCTTTCAATTTTCGCATCATTTAAAGAAATAAATGCAATTTCTGTAGCTGCAAAATAGGCGTTAAGTAATATTAAAATAATTAGTACTATAATTTGTAAAAACATAAGATTTTCCTCTCTTTTTTATTTTAGATTTTTGTTTTTATATAGCAATTATTATATATTGCTATTTAATTTATGTCAATGGCACATTTGGAAGATTTTTACTTAAGTTTAACAATATAATCTATTTAAATTCTACATTATAAAAAAGGATAAAATACAATATTTACTATAAAAGAATTTGTCTTTTATACTTATTTTACATAGGCTTCACCTTCTTATTTTTCATATTCTTGTTTTGGATTTTCTTTTTAGAAAAAAATTTATAGATAAAAATTGCAATTTTTAAATAAAACTGTATTTATGATATATCATTTTCGACAATTTGTAAACATTTTTTCGTCGACATAATTCTACATTTTAAGACAATATCAGTAATTTAAATATAATCAAAAGAGAAGATTGTGTATCTATAAATCTTCTCTTCTTAAATATACATTAATACTTCTTTTAAGCAAATATTATTACTAGGCTTTTCCAACAAACCCAACTGCTTTATAAACAGACTCAAGCTTTTTTTGAGCAATTTCATGAGCAATTTTTGCACCTCTAGTGCAAATGCTTTGTAGATATTCTTCATATTCAGGCGAATTTAATTCATAATATCTTTTTTGAATTGGTTCTAGTGTATCTGCAACAGCATTTCCAACAGCTTGTTTAAATTGACCATATCCACAACCTTCAAATTCTTTTTCAATTTCATTATATGTTTTTCCAGTAATTGCTGAATAGATATTAATAAGGTTTTGAATTCCAGGTTTTTCATCTGAATATTTAACTATATTTTCTGAATCTGTAACAGCTTTTTTAAATTTTTTAATTATTGTTTCTCTTGGGTCTAACAAAGATATAAATCCATTTGTATTAGAATCTGATTTGGACATTTTTTTTGTAGGATCCTGAAGGCTCATAATCCTTGCTCCATTTTCAGTAATAAATCCTTCAGGGAGTTTAAATATTTCTTCATTATATGTTGTATTAAATCTTTTTGCAATATCTCTTGTTATTTCCAAATGTTGTCTTTGATCTTCACCTACAGGTACAAAATCTGCATCATATAGAAGTATATCTGCAGCCATTAATACCGGATAATCAAACAATCCAACTTTAACATTGTCCTGTTTTTTAGATTTATCTTTAAATTGTGTCATTCTGCTTAATTCTCCCATATAGGCTGAGCAATTAAGAATCCATGCAAGTTCTGCATGTTCATGAACATGTGATTGAATAAATATCACATTTTTTTCAGGATTTAATCCACAAGCAAGATATTGCATTAAAATACTTTTTGTATTTCTTCTTAATGTTTCTGGATCTTGTTTAACTGTAATAGCATGTAAGTCTGCAATAAAAAATTTACATTCATATTCATCTTGTATTGTTACCCAATTTCTAAGTGCTCCAAGGTAATTTCCAAGTGTTAAAATTCCAGATGGTTGTATACCACTTAATATTTGTTTTTTCATATAAAACAACTCCTTTCAATATACAAAAAAACTCTTGCATGATTATATAAATATATAATTGTACAAGAGTATATTATTCTACTAACTTCTTCACTCTGTACTATCATACAGGTCCATTTTTAACGACTTGGATTGCCGTCAACTCCTACTTGACTTTTTCGGGTTGCTCTCATCAGTCCATTCAGCAAAATTTCCATTGCAATTTTTCCACCATAAATTGCTCTCTATAAATTTCCATTATGCCTACTACTCTGAATCATAGATTTTTGTTTTTTTCGATTTTATTACATAATTATATGTTTGTCAATGACTATAAATCATATTTTCTAAATTTTCTTTGCTAAATCAACTTCAAAATAAAATTCTACACCATCTTCTTTATTCTTAACTCCATATCCATTTCCATAATTACTCATAATAGCTTTTACTAAAGAAAGCCCTATTCCACTTCCACCTCTGCTTCTATTTCTTGAAGTATCAACTTTATAAAATCTTCCCCATATTCTATCTAAGTCTTCTTGCATTATTTCATTTCCAGTGTTAAACACGCTAATTCTAGCTTTATTTGATGTTTTATCTACTCTAGCATCTATAATTATCTCTTTTTTACCATTAACCTCTTTTGCATTTTTTATAGCATTTGTAAAATAATTTGTAACTACTTGTTCTATATAAAAGTCATCGGCATAAACATACAATTTATCATTAGAACAGATTTTAACAGTTATATTATTTTCTTCTAACATGACATTACATCTTCTAACTACTTCATTTATTAACTCATTTATATCAAATTCTTTATTGTTAAACTCTCTTTTTCCGTATTCTAGTTTCATCAATTCTAATAGCTGTTTTACTAAAGTATCCATTTTATTTGTTTCATCTAAAATAACTTCTGCATAAAACTTTCTAGATTCCTCATCAGTATTAACATTTTCTACTAGTCCTTCAGCATATCCCTGAATTAGTGCAATAGGTGTTTTTAACTCATGTGATACATCTGAAATAAACTGCTTTCTCATTTCATCAATTTTTGACTTTTCTTCAATATCCTTTTCAAGCTCAACATTAGTTCCTCTTAATTGATTTATAGTTCTTTCTAATTTGTCTGACATTGTATTAATGCTTTTCCCAAGTTCATTTATTTCATCTTCTGTATCTTTTATTCTATACTTTTGACTAAAATCAAGTTTCGCCATTTTATTTGCAATATTATTTAATTCTAAAATTGGTTTAGTAAACTTTCTAGAAATAACTGATGCTAAAATACCTGAAATTAGAATAACTATCCCACCAATTAAAACTAATAATTCATTTGATATCTTTACACTCTCTTCTATTGCCGAAACTGGAATTCTAATATATAATTTATAACTATTATCTAATGTAGCATATAAAACTATATATCTAATTCCACTTTTTTCATCTTTTATCTTTTTTATAACAACATGATTCTTCATATAAATGATATTGCTTTTTTCCGTATTTATAATTGTATTAATATTCGTCTTTCCTATTGTACCTAAGAACTCTTTATTAGTAGTAATTACTATTGTATCAGATTCTTCTTTTATTAAAATATCAATATTATTTTTTATTGCAATATTTTTTAATTCATCCTCTAAATTAATATTTTGATTTGAACTATTGTAATAATCATTTATTTTTTGATATAAATTTTTTATGGTATTTGTTTTTGAATATAAGTAAAATGTTTCTAGAACAATATTATTTATTAATATTAAAAATACTATAATAAATATAATTACCGTACATAATGTAACAAATAACCTTATACGAACAGATTTAAAACTATTTTTTAACTTTTTCATTTTTTACTTCCTGTTAACTCCCACAAGCTATACATTTTTTCCTTTCTTTTACGCATAATTCAAGTCCTAAAATCACCTAAAACATGAGCTATTTTACCTCAAATTTATAGCCTACACCTCTCATGGTTTGTATGTATTTACCTTTTTTCCCTAATTTATGCCTTATTTTTTTTATATGACTATCAATAGTCCTTGAATCTCCATAATAATCATAATTCCATACATTATTTAATATTTTATCCCTTGATAACGCTATATTTACATTATCAACCAAATATTTTAATAACTCATACTCTCTTAAACTTAGCTCTATTTGTTTACCGTCAACCTTAACAGTTCTACCTTCAGAATCTATTATAATTCCTCCATAATCTTTTAAATTCTTTTCTTTTTGGCTTGCTCTTTTCAAAATTGCTTCAACTCTGGCTACTAAAATTTTGGGACTAAAAGGTTTTGAAATATATTCATCAACACCAAGTTCAAATCCAAATAATTCATCTTGTTCTTCACCTCTTGCTGTAAGCATGATGATTGGAACATTTGAATTTTGTCTAATCTGTCTTAAAACAGACCATCCATCTAATTTTGGCATCATTACATCTAATAAAATAATTCCTATTTTATTTTTATTACTTTCAAATACATCAATTGCCCTTTCTCCATCTTCCGCTTCTAAAACACTAAAGCCCTTTTGTATTAAAAAATCTTTTATAAGTTTTCTCATTCTCGCTTCATCATCTACTACTAAAACAGTAACGTCACCCATAATAATCCTCCATTTTTTACTAAAACTATTATACATTATACTAATAAATTATGTCTATATTGTGAACTGAATTTGATTAATTAAAATTAATTTTCTTATTATTTTAATTCACATTTAATAATAGCAAAAGAATTAATATTAAATACTAGAAATAAGTTTTTCCTTATTTCTTTGTTATTTATTATCAATACTTTTGCTATTTTATATAACATATAAAGTTTAAAAGGATAACATTATTAATAGTTATTCATTTTCTTTTTTTACAATTTTAATCTAAATACTACTATCTTTATTCTTTCTCTTCCATAATATAAGTGCAATTGCTATTACTAAAATTAAAACAATTACTCCAATAAGCCACCAATACCAGTTGTTTTCTTTGTTTTCTTTGCCCAATCTATCTAATACTTCGCTAGCTTTTCTTTCCACGTCCTCTTCTTCTTTAGTTTTTCTATGAACATGAATAGTATAAACTTTAACTGTATTATTATCCTCTGCAGTTACAGTAATATTAACAGTATTATCACCAAACTGTAGGTTTTCAGCCCCTTGTATTTGAACACCGAGCATTTTCTCTTTGAGGTACGGCTAAGATTTTCAAATTTTCAATATCACTTGAAACTTCAGCTGTATATTCAAAAATATCACTATTAAATTCCGGATTTAATGTTATATTTTCAATTGCTAGATTCTCCAAACTAGCATTCCCTAATTCTTTATTTTCAGTTTTGCTAACATTAATTGAATATATTTTGCTTGCTGATCCATCTGCAGAAATTACCTTGATATCTATTTTGTTGTTTCCTATACTTAAGTTTTTATTACCAGTAATTTCAACTTTACATGAAGAATCTTCCGGAACTGCTTTAACTTCAATATCATTTATCAAGTTGGAAACCACCAAATAATATTGTGTAGTATTTTTATTAAATGCTGGACTTAATCCTTCTAGATTTAAATGCATTTCTTTTAAATTGACATTTTTATTTTGAGCCGTTGTTTCTGCTGTTGTATTTCGGATCTTATTTGTATTTTGAGTATTATTTTTTAAATTTCCATTTCCGTGAAGTGGTCTGTCTTCCTGATGTTTGACCTCCTGTATTTTGAGAAGTTCCTCCTGTGCTATTTGTAGCATTATTATTATTATTATTTCCTGTATTATCTGACGGTGGATTAACTTCTATTTGTTTTAATGTAACACTTGTTCCCGAAAAAGATGGACTTACTACGTTTTCATTACTATCATAAAATTCTCCCATAACAGAGAAAGAAGCCTTTCCACTTTGTTTTGCTTTGAATTTGAAAGTTGCAACAGTTCCAGATGTAATTGGATTTGCTCCACCATTTGGATCAGTCCATGTATAGATAACTCTTCCATTTACAAAATTGGTATTTCCTGGTCCCGAAATATAATCCACCTTGCTTGTGTCAACACTTACCTTTATAGTCATTGTTGCAACAGACATTCCATTTAAATTTACACTAACAGTAAACTCATCTCCAACATTAATACTAGATTTATTAGAGGTTAAATTAACTGTTCCTGCCGCCTGAACTCTTCCAAATCCAAACTCTATTCCAAATAATAACATACTTATTAAAAGAAAAATTCTAATTTTTTTCACTTTTACTCCTCCTTAGTTAAAGCATTTGTATTATTTTGTAACTCATTTACTTTTTCATTTATTATATTATTTTGAGTATTGCTTATACTTTCATTTTTAGAAGCTTCATTATTTATTGTTGTATTTGTTTTACTTGTATTATTTGAAATATCACTTTCTTCTTTATTTACTTGTTTGTTATCTACATCTGTTGCATTATTTTTTTCTTGGTCATTTATATTATTTTCTGTTTCAGCTTCATTAGTTGCATTATTTAGGTCATTGCCTTGTGTACTTTTATCTATAATCTCATTTTCTTGCACATAATTTTCTGAAATGCTTATTTTTTCTCCTTGTTTAATTGGCTTTATTTCTAAAATATGCTTTTGCAGTTTTAGTACATCTAGTGAAGATGGCATTGCTCCATTTCTTGATGTATTTCCAGCCTTTAAAAATTCCTGTGATAACAATTTTATTTCCAATATATGCTTTTGAAGTACCAATACATCTAAAGAATTAATATTTCCATCACCATTTACATCTCCATATAAAATGAATTTATATTGATAAATAACCTCATCATTTGCATTTTTTATTATTAACTTTGAACCAGTTCCTACATTTTGATTTTCATTTAACTTTGTATTATCATATTTCAATATCTCAAGTCTCATATTAGTGTTTATTAAATTCAAAATTTCATTTACTGTTAAGTGGTCTAAGTTTAAATTACTAATTTCATCACCTTCAATAGTTAATGTATCATCAAATTCTATATATGCATCTTCTTGTATTTCTATTACATTAACCTTACATTTTGTTTCTACAAGACCATTTGCTGTTTTAGCTATAATATTTGTTGTTCCCTTAGATATTCCGTTTAACTACCCCCTCATTAACTGTTGCTATCTTCTCATTTTCAGACTGCCAAATAATTTGTTTATCTTTAGCTTCTTCTGGATATACACTGGCAGTTAATTTAATTGTATCATTTACTAATAAATTAACCTCTTCTTTTGATATAATAATATCTGTAGCTATAATTTCTTTTGGAACTTCTTTTAGATAACTTTGAAATACATAACCCACAACTCCATTATCTAAAATTATTTTATCCCATCTCTCGCCATTTTGTATTCCTCTTTTTATTCTTGTAAATTTATCACTGTTTGTAACTGTTGTTATTATTTCATACGAAGTAGATGGTCCTGTTCTAACATTTAAATTTCCAGTTATATCAGCATATACTCTTGTGTTATCATCTTCATAATCCGAGTATAATATATTAGGACTTTGAGTACTAAATGTTGGCATATTATTGTATACTGGTATTACAAAACCAATTGAGCTATCTAACATTCCGTTATTTTGATATGCATTATAGATACTTCTGCATTCATTATATGGTGCCAAGCAATTTGTCATATATTGATGCCAAAAAATATTACTATCTCTATCGTTATTTACATCAAATTTTTGAAGATATAATGTATTTTGACCAACTGTTATATAACTTTTTCCAATAAAAACTGCACCACCTTTTATTGCTCTTTCCTTTGTATTCCATGGAATTAATTGATTTTGCATTTCTTCATTTGATAAACTTCCTTTTCCATTTCTTGCATACTTTAATCCATTTTTTATAGCTCCTAGTGGCTCCGTAGATGAAGTTGCTCCAATATTGTAAAAATTATATAATCCTTCATATCCCTGAACTGTTCCACTAATAGAGTTATGTGATAAGAAAGGTCCTACTTCTTGCTTTATTCTTGATGCTAAGTGATATGGACTAACTCCAGAATATACAGAGGCATCCCAAATCAAATCTGAATATTTCAAATTGGTAGTAACTTCATTTCCATTTTGTTCTTTATAGGTTACAATCCTATTATAAAATTCGGTTCCATACAATATCTTTTCAATTCCTTCTTTAGTATTTACATTTGTATCTAAAGTCAATTTTTCAAATTGAAAGATTCTAACCTCATTTAAAAAATTCCTTGGATCCATTGTATATTCTATTGCTTGTCTTGATGCATTAACCCATCCACTATCTATCTCAACATTATAAAGTCCATTATCTTTACATTTCCATGCATCTTGATATCCAATTGGAACAAGATTTTTGTTGTTTGCATATTCCTGGTCTATAGCATAATTCCAATCTAAATTTGTATAAAGTGCAGTAAATTCCCACTTGGGATGTTTTTTCTTAAGCACATATAAATATGATTTATAACTATCTGGAAAATTTTCTATTCCACTTTTTTTATCAGATGCTTTTGAATTAACAATAAATAAAAATAAGAAAACTATAATAAATACTACTATTTTCCATGTTTTTTTCATAACATACTCCTTTTTTATAGTATTTTCTATACTTTTCTTATTTATTCATTTTTTATTTAATTTGCCAAATATCAGTATGCGCTTTCGGAACCCAACTTTTAATCTACAAGTTCAAATCCCATATGTTTTTGTAATTCTATATCAATAGTTTTCCTAACATATAAATTGTTTTTTTTGCAATATTGTTTCACTGCTTCTTCTGTCTCACTTCCAAATTTTCCATTAGGATTTCCGTTAAAAAAGCCTAAACTTTTTAACTTTTTTTGAATCTCCATAACATCAGAGCCATACATTCCAGATTTCAGATTTCTAAATCCTTTTCCAAATGGTCCATAAATACCATCAACTATTGTAACCTTTGTACCAATTGGTATAATTTTATATAACTCGGCAACTTCAGCATTATTCATTCTAATACAACCATGAGAGCTACTCCATCCCACAGAGTAAATTTCCGTTGTTCCGTGAATTCCAAATTGCCCCCATGGACAATTAATTCCGCATCCAACTGCCTCCAAAGCCTTCTCCCCATTTTCCTTTTGAATTAATTGTCCAAGTACCAATAGGAGATGGAGTTGACTGTTTGCCCCCTGCACATTTATATTCTTTTTCCAATACGTCATTTTTAAATAAATATAGCTTTGATGTTTCAACATCTACTAAAATATGATAAACATCTTTACTTTTAGCACTTACATAATTTTGAGCTAAAATTGTTAAATACACACATATAGCAGTAAAACATACTGTTATAACAATTTTTTTATTAATATTCATTTATAAATACACCTTTTTATTTTTATAATATTATTATATGTTGTAATCTTCAATTTTATATCTAGTTTATTTAATCACTGACTTACTATAATAAAAAGATTAAAATATAAATATATATAACTAATATCTGCCATATAATACATTATTATTTTTAAGTGTTTAAAATCCTAATTATATTATAGGTATTATTTCCTTTTTAAATTTTTTAAAAAAAGGACACTATTTTTTCACTCTCTTGTTCATGAATTCATATTATTATTTCAATACTAGCACACTTATTCTCTTACAGCAATAAATTTTTCTTTTAGCATCAGGTTAATTATATTAAATATTAAATATTAAACAATATATAAAATATGATTACTTGGAAAGAATTTACCTAAAGTATCCCTAAAAAAGACTTCTCCATCTTCTTTTACATCTTTTTTATAGCAATACTTACCTCTTCCCCTAACAGTCATAATATCTTGATTATATAAATTAATTGAGTTTGGGAAAGCATCATTATTAATCATACGATGAACGTAACTATATGTCATAAAAATTATTTCGAAAAATACATCTTTTTTTACTTCATTACTTAAATTTTCATATAAATACTTAATCAATTCTTCATATAGTTCTTTCCAATTATCGACTAATATAACTGGAGCAATTAATATTCCAACTGTATATCCTGCTTGTTTTAATTTATTGATAGCATTTATTCTATTTTTTAGCGGAGATGTACCTATTTCTATTTGTTTAATAATTTCTTGCGGATTCACACTCATTCTAACAATTATTTTTCCATCATGTTTTAATGGTAAAATTGGATCAACCATATCAAACTTAGTTGGAAAAGTTAATTTTCCTTTATTGCTTTTATTAAAATTTTCAATAGTCCAAACCAAATTTCCTGTTATGGTATTTTCCAGAACTAGATCACTATTACTTCCAATTTCAAATGTTAGATTTTTGTCTGCTTTATTTGAAACTTTAATTATTTTTTCTAACATTTCTTCTCTATTTACAAATAGTCTTAAATATGAACATTTATTAAAATTACATACCAAATAACAGTATAAACACATAGCTATACATCCGAGATGATGTGTATGGCACAAGAAAATCTGACACTTTATGATTTGGAACAAATTTATGAGTTTTCCTAACCCCAATAATTAAATTTTGTTTCATCTTTGCAAACTCAGAATTATTTTTTTTCCTCATTTCCTCTATATTATTATGATTTTCTATTTCTATACACACTACACCTTTTTGTTTATACTGATTTAAGAGTCTTTTTCCTAATTCATAATTTTCTATTTCTTTTTCATAATAAACTCCTTGCGGTAAAAACATATTATCCCCTCCACAAAATATTTTTACCACTTCTAATATTTTATATGCTTTTTGTTTGATTTTCAAAATTTTGCATCCAAATAATTCTCTCCTTATGCATTTTCTCTTTTAGTTTGATTCCTTCTTTAATATTATATTTTTCTTTTATATAGTTTCCATTTATTTCTTTTAACATCTTATTACCTATTTTAGCAAATTGAGGCTTATTACTTCTTACGCCTCTACAATTTCTATCTGATTCTACAACAATTGCAAGTCCATCTAATCCTATTAACGATTTTCCAATATTCTCTATAAAAGAAACCTTTTTAGCAACTTTCATTTTTTCAAATAATCCTGCTCTCATATGTTCTTTTACCGCTACTTTTGCACATTTTGTCCATACACTTGGCATTTTTAACCTTTTACAAAAATTCTCTACTTGTTTTATCCCTGTTATTTCATGTCCTGTGTGATGTGGGTACATTTCTTTAGGTGTAACTCCTTTACCTAAATCATGAACTAACGCACAAAATCTAATAATTTCATTTTGTGTTAAACTAGATGCCATATCAAGCGCAAGCATAGTGTGTGCATATGCATCTCCTTCTGGGTGATATTTTTTAGGTTGCAATGCACCAATTAATCGAAAAATTTCTATAAAATGTACATCTAGCACTTCTGCTTTTCTAAGTACTTCAAAAAAAGTAGATGGTTTACTAGTTTTTAAGGCCTTCTTTAGTTCATCAAAAACTCTTTCTGGGGATAAGTATATTAATTCACTTTTTAAACATTTCATATATTTTATAGTTCTGTTATCTATACGAAATCCTAATTTACTTGCAAACCTTGCCACTCTATAAACTCTTAATGGATCTTCTTTAAAACTTTTAGACACCGCTCTTATAATTTTATTTTCAATATCTTTTGTTCCGTTGTAAGGATCTATTATATCTCCTGTTAAAACATCTTGTGCAATTGCATTTATTGTAATATCTCTTCTTTTTAAGTCTTCTTCAATAGATATATTTTTATTGGTAATTGTTTTAAAATCATTATGTTTCTTTCCTATCTTTTGTTCTTTTCTTGCAAGAGCAAATTCCCTATTATTTAAATCAAATACCTCAAACGATTTTCCTCTTTTTTTAGCATCTGGAAAAAGCATACAAAATTCTTCTTTAGATATTCCAACTACACAAAAATCTTCATCTTGTATATCGGAATTATTTATAATTTTATCTCTGACAGCTCCTCCTACTAAATATAGTCTTCCTCCAGCCTGTTTAATTTTTTCTGCAATTTTAATTATATCAGATGAGAAGTCATGATTTAATTTTAAACATTTAGGCTTTTTTTCATCTGCTTTATTTTTGTACATATACATTTCTCCCTGGATAAGCAAGTTTTATTCCTTCTGCTTCTAAAATTTTTAATATATTAATATTAATTTCTTGCTTAATGTTCAAGAATTTATTGTATTCTGTAATACTTGTATATAAAACTATGCTAATCTCTATATTATCTTCTTTAATTTTATTAACATCAACTTGAATTGAATCCTCTAATATATCTTTATTATTTTCTAATACTATTTTAAATTTCTTTGAAAGAATTTCTAATTCTTGTGCTTTTGTTTCTAGTGGTAATCTCAAACTTATTTCTATTTTTCTTTTTTCTAATTTGCTCCAATTTGCAATAACTTCATTAGATAAAATTGAATTTGGAATTGTAACAACTGAATTATCTGCTGTTCTAATTCTAGTGCTTCTAAATGTAATATCTTCTATCGTTCCTTCGTACTTTTCTGTATGAATCCAATCACCAACACTAAATGGCTTATCCAAAATAATGGCTATACCACCAAATAAGTTTTTAGCAATATCTTGGGCTGCTAAGGCTATTACAACTCCGGCTTAGTCCAATGCCAGTAATTAATCCTGATAGATCATAGCCAAGTTCTGCAATAATCATAAAACCTGCTATAGAATAAATTACATATTTTGCGATTTTTTCCACAAAATTTGTTAAAGGTTCATTTTTATTAAATCGTTCATTTTCTTTAAGCTTTTTAAAGATTCTAGACTTAGGTGTTAAAAATCTTACAATTATTTTAGCAACCATTATTATTATTACTATCTTAAAAATTTTCATAATAATATTAATAATATTTTCTGGAAAATCAATTACTAAAATTGATAAATACATTCCAAAACAAATTATAATTGTCTTTATTACATAATACCAAGGGTTTTCCTTTGCCTTTTTGTACCTTTTCTTATTTAAATCTAATAACTTAATTGCCAAATATGCAATCATACTTCCTAATATCATTGATGCAAAAACTATAATAATAGCAATCAATACATTAATATATGTAAATTGACTAATATTTTGAATATCTGTTAATATACTGTTAAATTTATCCATATTCCTATTTTAGCTTTAATGCTAAAGCTCCTTTCCTTTTTATTTTTTATAAGCAATTAGTGCCTTTATTTTTATTCCTTCATTCATAAACATTTTTTCATGTTCAGTAACTATATTTTCCCAAAAATCTTTTTCATTTTCTAGATCAAATGTTTTTTTCACAATTTCAAATCCTGTTTCTTCTAAATAATGTATTGTATCTATAAATAATCCGTCATCATCAGTTTTAAAATAAATTTCACCTTTAGGTTTTAAAAATACTTTATATTTTTCTAACTGTCTAGTATGTGTTAATCTCTTTTTTCTATGTTTTCCCCTAGGCCACGGATTGCAAAAGTTTATATAAATTCTATCAATTTCATCTTTTGGGTCTAAAATCATTAATATTCTTTCTATGTCGAATCTTGTTAAATATACATTTGAAATTTCTAACTCTTTTTCTTTATATATTTCTTCAATATTTCTTTTAGCAAGTCCTAGCATTGCGTCCACAACGTCTATTGCTATATAGTTAGTATCTAAATGAGATACCGCCATATTTGCAATAAAATTTCCTTTTCCACATCCAAGTTCAAGATGAATTGGATTATTATTTTTAAATAACTCTTTCCACTTTCCTTTAAGTTCCTCTGGATTATCAATATAAAATTTTGATGCTTCAAGTTCCGGCCTTGCCCATGGTTTAAATCGAATTCTCATTTTTTATCCTCTTTTCTTTATAAATTTAAAATTATATCTACTATTTTGTGAATAATTATATTTTCTTCATAAAATTGAACTAAATAATTATGTGTTACAGGTATGAACCAGATTATAACACCAATTATTATTAATACAATAACTACCAAAATTACTTGAGGTATTTTTCTATAATCCATTCTATATTTAACTCTATATCCATTCTGTGTTAAATAATCTCCATATGCTTTTAAGTATGCATCTTCCATTTTTCTTTTTAATTTTTTTTCCAATTTTTTTTGCTTTTTTTTCAAATTTGCATTCATTTTACTGTCATCTTGATAATAGTTTTCTTGCCCTATATTACTGTTTTTTCTGACAGGCTCATTATTATAATTAGGCGTATAAGATCCGTGTATTGATATTTTCAATAACATTTTTCTTATTTTCTAACATTCTTTTATTTGCAAGTTCAATATCATAACTTTTTCTTTTTTGCTCATTACTTAATATAGAATATGCATCATTAATCTTTTTCATTTTTTCTTCTGCTTCTTGTTTATCACTTGCCGTTTGCTGTAAATCTGGATGATACTTTTTAGCAAGAACCTTATACGCTTTTTCAATTACTTCTATTGATGCATTTTCACTTACTTCTAGAATTTCATATAAAGTAATCATCTAAATTTCTCCTTAACACTTAAAATTATTGTCACTATTAAAAATATACCATATATAAAGTATTAAAACTTTCGTAACAAATTATTATTAGTATATCATTATTTATTTGAAAAAAAAATAGTATTTTTATTATTTTTGGGATATAATGTTTGCATATGTTATTATTTGGAATATAATCTATACAACTTTACAAAAAAAATATTATTTATATAATGATTTCTGAATTTTAACTATAATATTCTAATTGTCTATTAAATAGAAAATTTTATATAGGAGTTGAATAGCATTGATGTTAACATCTGATAGCGAAACTTTAGCTGAAAATAAAGTGTTAATTTTATATATTTTAAACAAAGTAAATAAACCAATTACAAATGATAGTTTATACAAATTGGTACTATCTGCGTTAGATATAAATTATTTTTACTTTCAACAATTTCTCCTAGACCTTATTCAAAATAAATATATTGTACATTTTCAAAAAGAAACAGGTGGCGTATATGAAATTACAGAAAGTGGGAAAAATACTTTAGCACTTACTATGGATCTTTTACCAGGAATTATTAAACTAAAAGCCGATATGAATTTGAAAAAAGAATTAGAGATTGCTGAGGAAGAATATTCAGTTGTTGCTGAATATACACCTCGTAGCGAAAATAATTACATTGTTTTTTGCAAAATTATCGAAAATAGTGAAACAATTTTTGAAGTAAAAACATTTGCAGGTTCAAGAGAAAATGCAAAAGAAATAGTAGATAACTGGAAGGAAAATGCAGAATCTATTTATCCAGAAATACTTAGAATTTTAACAACTAGCAATAAGAAAAGTGAAGAGTAATATTTTACTTTTCACTTTTCATTTCATAAATAACCTTCTTACAATCTTTAGATTCAATTATAGCACTACCTGAAACCACAATATCTGTTCCAAGTTTTTTTATCATCTCTATATTATTTAAATTAATTCCTCCATCTGCTTCTAAAAATGTATCTAAATTATTATCAGTAATATATTTTTTTAATTCTTCTATTTTTTTCATTGTAGAATCAATTAACTTTTGTCCTCCCTTTCCTGGCTCAACAGTCATTACTAAGCAAAGGTGAATATATGGTAAAAAATCTTTTATTTTTTCTATGTTTGTATTAGGTTTTATTGAGATACCTACTTTGCAATTGTTTTCTTTTATAAGTTTTATATATTCAAAAACCTCTTCTTTACTATTACAAGCTTCTAAATGAAATGTAATAATACCTGGTTTTAATATTAAATAGCTTTCAATATATGTTTTAATGTCTTGTACCATCAAATGAATATCTAACGGTATATTAGATATTTGCTTTATATATTCACTATATAATAACATTAAATCTGTTGTATTGTTTTCTACAAATTTTCCATCCATAACATCAATATGAAAAAAGTCCGTTCCACTTGTTTCTAATTCGTAAATTTTTTTAATTATTTCATCTTTTTTTACAGATAAAATTGATGTTGAAATTTCTACCATTTTCTTAACTCCTTTTTTCTTAATTCTTCATATATCTTGCAGTAATTTTCATATCTGCTTTTGCTTATTTTCCCTGTTTCTACTGCTTTTTTTATATTACAACATTCTTCTTTTATATGACTACATCCAATAAATTCACACTCTTTTGAAAATTCATCAAACTCTACAAAATATTTTGCTAAATTTTTACTTTCAATTTCATCAATACCAAATGTTGAAAAACCTGGAGTATCTGCTAAATATGTATTATTATCAATTGTATATAAAAAGCTACTTGTTGTTGTGTTTTTTCCTCTTTTATTTTTTTTGCTAATTTCTCCCTCTTCTGTAATTTGTGACTCAAAAATATGATTAATTAGTGTAGACTTTCCAACTCCGGAATTTCCCGAAAATGCGCTGACTTCATTTAATAATTCTCTTTTTAATTCTTCTATACCTTTGGACAACTTTGCTTCCGTAATACATACTTTATAATTAATATTTTCATAAATTCTTTTTATCTTTTCAAACTCTTTATTTTTATCCAAATCTGCTTTATTTAAAACTATCATTGACTTTATACCTAAAAATTCAGCAAACGCTAACTGTTTATCTAACATTAATAAATCTGGTTTTGGATCTTTACTTGAAACAACTAAAATAAGTTTAGAAATATTAGCAAGTTTTGGCCTTTTAATATAAACTTTTCTTTCTTTTATTTTGTCAATTCTAGCAATATTATTTTTTTCATCAGTTATAGTTATTTCAACATTATCTCCTACAACAGGTGAAATTCCTTCATTTTTTAATTTTCCTCTTGCTGATGCTTCATAAACTTTTTCATTTGTTCTTATTTTATATAAGTCTGCTATATTTGCTATAACTAATCCCTGCATTCTACCTCCAATTTTTAAAGGATTGCATCTGTTTAGATATTTATGCAATCCTCTATTTGCTATTAATTATTAATTTTATTATAATTTAGTCAAATGTATAAGAACTTGTTTGTGTTAAATCAATATCCTTTTCTGTCTTCTTAACATCATCTATAAATAGTTTTATTGTTACAGTTCCTGTTCCAATTGCCTCTCCTGCACTTAATTTTGTTATATTTTTATCTACATCTTTATTATATACTATTTCTCCATTTACTTCTACTCTAACTTTTACAGTTCTTTGAATTTCTTTTTCATCATTAGTTATATTATTGGTTGTATTAGAAGTATTACTTGTATTCTCCGTATATCCTCCTGTTATAGATTTAACATTTACATAGATTTTTGCATTTTTCTTTTCTGCAATTTTATTAACCGTTATTGTAATTTTACTTCCTTCATCAACTGTTTTTCCAACATCTAAGCTTTGTTTTAATACAATACCATTTGTTTTTGTCTTATCTTCTTCATATACAACATTAACTTCAAATCCCTGAGATGTTAAGTCTTCTTTTGCTTTTTGTTCTTCTGTTCCTATAACAGATGGAACAGCAACTTGTTTTATACCATTTCCCTTACTTACATAAATTTTTACAGTATCTCCTGCATTAACCTCTGTATTTTCTTTTGGATCTTGCCTAATTACAATTCCTTCCTGAATTTTTTGGCTAATCTCTTCAATTATTTCTGCTTGTAATTTAGCATTTTCAAGTTCTGTTTGTGCCTCATCTTTTGTTTTTCCTGCCACTTTTGGAACTTTAGTGGTTTCTGTTCCTTTACTAACTACTACTTTAACTGCATTTTTTTCTAGAATTCTATAGCCCTCTGGTGGATCTTGTGAAATAATTTTTCCAGCTTCCACACTACTGCTATATTTTTCTTCTGATATTTCATATGTTATTTTTAAATCTTTCAATTTTTTTTCAGCTTGTTCTAAAGTTAAACCTGTAATAGATGGTACAGTTACATTTTTAGGTGAACTCCATACCATAGTAAAATAACCAATTAGTATACATACTATGAAGAATACTATAATAGACATTCCAATTACTGCAATTTTCATTTTAGGATGCTTCTTAAAATATCCTTCTTTTTTAGTTGCTTCATTATTTAATTTACTTGAATTTAATCTTTCACTGTTTAAAGTAGGAATTCTTTGTGTATATCCTGTATCTATATCTTTATTAACTACGATATTGCCATCTGGGTTCTTTAATGCAAGTCCTAGATCTTTTAGCATCTCTGTGGCTGATGAGTATCTTAAGTTTGGATCTTTTTGCATTGCTTTTAATATAATTTGATTTACCGCAAATGGTATTGCAGGATTTAACTTTATTGGCTCTATTGGTTTTTCCTGCATATGTTTCAAAGCAATTGATACTGGTGTATCTGCATCAAAAGGGACTCTACCTGTTAACATTTCATACATTACCACTCCTAATGAATACAAATCTGACTTTGCATCTGTATATCCGCCTCTTGCATGTTCTGGTGAAAAGTAATGTACAGAACCAATGGTTGTTCCAAATGCAGTAATTGTTGAATTTGATACTGCCTTTGCAATTCCAAAGTCTGTTACTTTTGCTATTCCATCTTCTGTTATTATGATATTATGTGGTTTTATATCTCTATGTACAATGTTATTTTTATGTGCAACTTCAAGAGCAGAAGCTATTTGAATTGCAATATTTACAGACCATTTCCAAGGAAGAGCTCCGATCTTCTGAAATAATTTCCTTTAGGGTTTTTCCTTGAATAAGTTCCATTACAATATAGTATAAATTACCTTCATTTCCTACATCAAAAATCGATACTATATTGGGATGTGTTAAGCTTGCTGCCGCTTGTGCTTCTGTATTAAATCTTTTAATAAATTCTTCATCTGTTGTAAATTCATCTCTCAGAACCTTTATAGCAACATATCTATTTAAAACATGACACTTTGCCTTGTAAACAGTTGCCATACCACCGTTACCTATTTTTTCTATTATCTCATATCTATTCCCTATTATTTTACCTTCTAAATTCATATAAAACTCTCCTTATAATATTATTACAACAGTAATATTGTCATATCCGCCTAAGCTATTTGCTCTTTTTACTAATTCTTCAGCTGCTGTATCTGGATTACTTTTTATAATATTATATATTTCTTCATCTTTTAGCATATTAGTTAATCCATCTGATGACATTAATATAATATCATCTTTTAGAAACCCTTTCACTAAAGTATCCGGTTCTACATAAGCTGTACATCCCAAAGCTTTAGTTAACATGTTTTTTTTCGGATGATTATATGCTTCTTCTTTTGTTATTGAACCATCCTTCACTAATTGTTGTACATAACTATGATCTGTTGTTAGTTTTCTAAAAAATTCCTTTCTTAGTCGATATACTCTGCTATCTCCTACATGTCCAATATATACCTTATTATTATATATTAAGCAAACATCTAAAGTAGTACCCATTCCCTCTAATTCTTTTTCTTGCATTGCTTTTTCATATACCACCATATTAGCATATTCTACGGCATTTTTCATTAATTTTAATATAGACTCTCTATCATGTTCTATTTTATTAAAATTATTTTGAATATATCTTTTAGATGCTGAAACTGCAAGTTTACTTGCAACTTCTCCTCCGATTATATCCGCCCATTCCATCTGCTAGAATAAATAATTTAATTTCATCTTCTGGACTTGATATCCAAAAATAATCTTCATTAATTTCTCTTGCTTTTCCAATGTCAGATTTAGCAAAAACTCTCATATATCCTCCTATTTGCTTAAATTCTTTCTTCTTAATTGTCCACATGCTGCATCAATATCAGACCCTAGTTCTCTTCTTATTGTTGCTACAATACCATTGTCATTTAAATAGTCGCGAAATTTAATAATATTTTCATTACTACTTTTTACGAAGTTTCCATTTTCGATTTTATTAATTGGAATTAAATTTACATGACAAAGCATTCCTTTTAATAAACTAACTAATTGCTTTGCATCTTCTAAATTATCGTTATTATCTTTTGCAAGTGCATATTCAAAAGATATTCTTTTATTTGTAATATTTATATAATCTTTGCATGCTTTTATTAATTCTTCTATACTATATTTTTTATTAATTGGCATCATTTGGCTTCTTTTTTCATTATTGGTAGCGTGAAGTGAAACAGATAGTGTACACTGTATATTTTCTTTAGCCAAATCATATATTCTTGGCACAATTCCGCTTGTTGAAACACTAATGTGTCTTGCTCCAATATTTAATCCCTTAGGATTATTTAAAATTCTAATTGCATGAATTACATTATCATAATTATCTAATGGTTCTCCAATTCCCATAAATACAATATTTGAGATTTTCTCTCCTGATTCTCTTTCAACCGCCAAAACTTGTTCAACTATTTCTCCAGCACTTAAGCTTCTAACAAATTTAATTCCTGTTGATGCACAAAATTTGCACCCCATTTTACATCCAACTTGTGATGAAACACAAATTGTATTTCCATGATGATATTTCATAAGTACAGATTCAATTGCATTACCATCTAAAATGTCAAATAAGAATTTCTGAGTTCCATCAGACGACACTTGTCTTTTTATTACTTTAAAATTATTTATTGAATAGTTATTTTTTAATATTTCTCTTAAACTTATTGAAAGATTTGTCATTTCATCAAAAGAATTTACTTTGTCTACGTAAATCCATTTAAAGATTTGTTCTGCTCTATATTTTTTTTCTCCTAAACTTTCAAGTTCATCTTTTAATTGCTCTAAATTATAATCTTTTATATTTTTCATTATTATATATCTCTCTTTAAAAACTTTTCTTCTTTTTTGTTATATCATAATCATTATTTTTTTTCAATAGGTGTAATTACTCTTTTTTAGCAAAAAATTCATT
>USCV01000027.1 GCA_900553225.1 uncultured Clostridium sp.
TTTAAAAAGTTATATCAAATATTAATATGCAAATATTTATTCGATAAACATAAAGAAAGAGCGTAAAACACTAAAAAAACAAACAAATAATCTGTTGAAAAGTATGTGAATAAAATATAAAACAAAAACTAGTTATATCAGTTATTCACAGACTTATCCACATTATCCACAACAATATATATTGCAAATGTATTGGTTAATTTTGTAACATTTGGAAACATAATATAGATAAATCGTAATATAATAGAAATATAATTGTAAAAATAGCAGCAAAAAACAACCCAAGGTGATATAAAAATGGAAAAACTGACATGAATAGACAAAGTTATATATTTTGGAGCCTACCGCATAGTTATTAGATTGTAATATTTTATTGTAATTTTTGTGTTAGCCTTGACAAACAAATTATACGGTTATATAATGTTAACCGAAGTTAACAAAAGGAGAGGAAAAATGGTATCAAAGGCATTGGAAGAATATATAAAAACAATGTACGTTTTAAAGAAACAAAACGGAAACATACGAGTTACGGATATTGCAAATAAAATGAATTGTACTAAACCAAGTGTAAACAAAGCACTAAACAATTTAAAGGAAAATGGTTTAGTAAATTATGAATCATATGGAACAATTGAAATAACAAAGAAGCGGAGAAGACTTAGCAAAAAAGATATTAGAAGCATATGACATAGTATATTTATTTTTGAAAGACGTTTTAAATTTGAAATCGGAAGATGCAAAAAATGAAGCTGAGAAAATAAAATTTACATTATCGGATGATACTATAAATAAGCTCGCAAAATATGTTCATAAAGTTTTAGATTTAAATAATCTAGATTGTAATTATGATATAAACAAAGAATCGTGTAGACAATGTCTAAGAAGAACGTCTATAAGAAAGATAGATAGTTTAGAAAATTAAAAAATACAGATTAGAAAGGAATTAGAAAATATATGAGTAACAAGCTATTAGAAATAAAAGATTTATATGTAAAAGCAGAGGAAAAGGAGATATTAAAAGGAATTAATCTAAAAATAAATAAGGGAGAAATTCATGTAATAATGGGACCAAATGGTTCTGGAAAAACAACAACAGCAAATGCAATTTTAAATAATCCTATGTACGTAAAAGAAAAAGGAAGTATTATATTTGAAGAAGAAGACATAACAAATTTAAAAACAGATGAAATTGCAAGAAAAGGAATTTTTATGTCTTTTCAATTACCAGAAGAAATACCTGGAATATCTGTTACAAACTTTTTAAAGTATGCTAAAAATAAAGTAACAGGAAAACCAGTAAAGATTTTTGAATTTAAAGATGAATTAAAAAAATATATGGAGAATTTAAATATGGATTCTAAAAATATGGAAAGAAGCTTAAATGTTGGTTTTTCGGGTGGAGAAAAAAAGAAAAATGAAATATTGCAAATGCTTGTATTGAATCCAAAACTTGCTATTTTAGATGAAACAGATTCTGGATTAGATGTTGATGCTATAAAAACAGTATCAAAGGGAATTGAAATGTTTAAAAACAACGAAAACAGTATTTTAATTATAACTCATAATACAAAAATATTAAGTAGTCTAAAAGTAGATTATGTTCATGTATTAGTAAACGGAAAAATAGTAAAAACTGGTGGTCAAGAGCTTGCAAGAGAAATTGAAGAAAATGGATATGCACAATATAAGTAAAACGCTAGACAATTAAAAACATCATACATGCACTTTGAGCCTACTATAATTTAATAGTATACTATAAGAATAAAAAAGTAAAATACAGAAAGGAAAGTTTGAATGTCTAAAACTAATATTGAGGATATAAATAGAAATATTTATGATATAAGAAATAAAGATGATTATGATTTTAAAGTTAAAAAAGGATTAACTAAAGAAATAATAGAAGAAATATCAAAACAAAAAAATGATCCAGATTGGATGAGAGAGTTTAGATTAAAAGCATTGGAGGTTTATAATAAATTAGAACTTCCAAGCTGGGGACCTGATATTTCAGAACTTAATATGGATGAAATTGCAACATATGTAAGACCAAAAACAAAATTAAATAATTCATGGGAAGATGTGCCAGAAGATATAAAAAATACATTTGATAAACTAGGAATACCAGAGGCAGAAAAGAAATCTCTAGCAGGAGTTGGCGCTCAGTATGATTCAGAAGTTGTATATCATAGCATGAAAGAAGATTTAATAAAACAAGGTGTAATATATACTGATATGGAAACAGCTGTAAGAGAGTATCCAGAACTTGTAAAAGAGCATTTTATGAAGTGTGTTCCTATATATGACCATAAATTCGTTGCATTACATGGAGCAGTATGGTCTGGTGGGTCATTTGTATATGTTCCAAAAGGAGTAAAGGTTGACATACCACTTCAATCATATTTTAGGCTTAATTCACCAGAGTCAGGACAATTTGAACATACGTTAATAATTGTAGATGAGGGTGCTTATCTTCATTTTATAGAAGGATGTAGTGCACCTAAATATAATAAAGTAAATTTACATGCTGGTTGTGTTGAATTATATGTAAAAGATAATAGTTACTTGAGATATTCAACAATAGAAAACTGGTCAAAAAACATGCTTAATTTAAATACTAAAAAGGCTATTGTTGGAAAAAATGCGCAAATTGATTGGGTTACTGGTTCTTTCGGCTCTAAAATATCAATGTTATATCCAATGAGTATATTAAATGGAGAAGGAGCAAAAACAGAGTATACTGGAATTTCATTTGCGGGAAAGGGACAAAATTTAGATAATGGATTTAAGGCAGTTCATAATTCTCCAAATACTTCTAGTATAGTTAATGCTAAATCTATTTCAAAAGATGGAGGTAAATGTACTTATCGTTCACTTATTAGAATAAATGAAAATGCAAAAAATTCAAAATCATCAGTTTCTTGTGAATCACTTATGTTAGATGATATATCAGTATCTGATACAATACCAGTAAATGATATTAGAACAGATGACGTTGAATTTTCACATGAAGCTAAAATTGGAAAAATTAGTGATAAAACAATATTTTATTTAATGAGTAGAGGATTGTCGGAAGAGGATGCTAAATCTATGATTGTGCGTGGATTTGCATATCCAATTTCAAAAGAACTTCCAGTAGAATATGCAGTAGAAATGAATAACTTAATTAATTTAGAACTAGAAGGAGCAATAGGATAATAAGAAAGGATTAAAAATATGGGAATTTTAAAATTAAATGAAACACCTGTTAGAACTTCAAGAAATTTTAATATTAATAACATTAAATTAGACGATGTTGAAATTCCAGAGAATATTGGGAGTTTTGATAATGTGGAAATAATAAATAGCACTTCCGAAATAACAGTAGAAAAAAGCAATAATAACTTTAATTTAACTTATGGAATAGGTGATATACTTGTAAAAAAAGTAAAAGAAGAAGCAAATCAAAACTTGAAATTAGTTATTAATAATAAAAATAATGATGTAACTAAGCTAAACTTTAAATTTGATAATCAAAATTTAAATTTGTTTGAAAATATAGAAATTATTGCAAATGAAAATTCTAGATCAACTGTGATTTTAAAATATGAGTCGGATGAAAATACAAAATGTTTTCATAATGGAGTAATAAGAATACTTGCTAAAGAAAATTCAGTATTACATGTAATAATTGCAAACTTTATGAATTCAGTTTCTAATAATTTTATGAGTATAGAAAATAGCATAGAATCAAATGCTAATGTAAAATATACGATAGTTGACTTTGGTGGAAAAAATAGTATTACAAATTACTATTCAAATTTAATAGGTGATTTTTCAGAAAATACAATAAATGCTATATATTTAGGCAATGAAAATGAAGTAATCGATTTAAATTATATAGGAGAATTAAGAGGAGAAAAATCAAATATAGACATTAAAGCAATAGGAGCCTTAAACCAAAATGCTAAGAAAAATTTTAAGGGAACGATTGATTTTAAAAAAGGTTGCAAAAAGGCTAAAGGAAATGAAGAAGAATTTTGTATGTTATTATCTGACAAAGCAAAATCTATAGCACTTCCTATGTTATTATGTTCAGAAGAAGATGTTGAAGGAAGTCATTCTAGTTCAGCAGGTAAAGCAGAAGAAAAAGAACTATTCTATATAATGAGCAGAGGATTTTCTTTAAAAGAAGCAATAAAATTAATTATTAGAGCTAAATTTAATAAGACTATTGAAAATATTCAGGACAAAGAATTAAGAAGACAAATTTTAAATGAAATGGATAAAAAATTAGATTAAAACTTTTTTGCTTAAAAACTTGTATTACCAAATAAAAAAATAGAAATAACTAATAATATTATAAAAAGGAAGGACCAAGTAATATGGAAGTAATAAAAAATGATTTTCCGATTTTAGTAAATAATGATATAGCATATTTAGATAGTGCAGCTACAACTCAAAAACCTAATGAAGTAATAAATTCAGTTAAAGAGTTCTATGAAAAATATAATGCTAATCCTCACAGAGGTGCTTACTCATTAAGTATTGAAGCTACTCAAATTTATGAAAATACCAGAGATAAAATTGCAAAATTTATTAATAGCAAAAATAGAGAAGAAATTATATTCTCAAAAAATGCAACTGAAGCATTAAATTTAATTGCATATTCATATGGTATGGAAAACTTAAAGGAAAATGATGAAATTGTTATTTCTATAATGGAGCACCATTCTAATTTAGTTCCATGGCAAAAGGTAAGTAAAAAAACAAAAAGTAAATTAAACTATATGTATATAAACAATGATTTTGAAATATCTGATAAAGAAATAGAAGAAAAAATTACAAATAAAACAAAAATAGTTGGAATTACACATGTTTCAAATGTATTAGGTACAGTAAATAATGTAAAGAAAATAATCAAATATGCACATAAAATGGGAGCAGTTGTAATCGTTGATGCTTCTCAAAGTATTCCACATATGAAAATAGATGTTCAAGACTTAGATACAGACTTTCTTGTATTTTCAGGTCATAAAATGCTAGCTCCTCTTGGAATAGGAGTACTATACGGGAAAAAAGAAATATTAAATAAAATGACTCCTTTCATAATGGGTGGAGATATGATAGAATATGTATATGAGCAAGAAACCACATTTGCACCTCTTCCAAATAAATTTGAAGCAGGTACACAAAATGTAGAAGGCGTAATAGGATTAGGTGCAGCAATAGATTATATTGAAAAACTAGGTTATGATAAAATTAATGAAATTGAAAAACAATTAATTTCTTATGCAAGAGATGAACTTTCAAAGCTAGATTTTTTAAAATTGTATTTAACGCCAAATGTAGAAAATCATTCTGGAGTAATTTCTTTTAATATAAATGGTGTACATCCACATGATGTAGCAAGCATATTAGATTCATGCGGAGTTTGTGTACGTTCAGGAAATCATTGTGCACAACCACTTATGAGATTTTTAGGAATCGATTCTACATGTAGAGCAAGTTTTTATATTTATAATACAAAAGAAGATGTTGATAGGTTAGTTACAAGCTTAAACAAAGCATATGATATGTTTAAAAAATATATTAAAGAATAAATAAATGTATGAGGTGTTATATATATTTACTTAATGGTGAGATTGCAAAATCTTAAACTTTTTTTGAAGGGAGTTATATGTTAATTTAAAAATTAACATAGATTAAAAATGGACGATTTAAATGATGTTTATAATGAGCTTATTATGGAACATAGTATGAATTCTTATAATAAAAGAAAATTAGAAAATGCAGATTTTTCTTGCATGGGACATAATCCGAATTGTGGAGATGAAATAACTTTAGAAATAAAGTTAAATGGAAATATAATAGAAGACATGGCTTTTTCTGGTCATGGATGTGCAATATCTCAAGCTTCAACTTCTATAATGATAGATACATTAAAAGGTAAAACAATTGATGAAGCAAAAGAGATTATAAAAACATTTATTGAAATGATAAAAAGAGAAATTAAAGATGAAAGTGAATTAAAAAAACTAGAAGATGCAATTGCTTTTAAAAATGTTTCTAATATGCCAGCAAGAGTAAAGTGTGCATTACTTGCTTGGCATACAATAGAAGACATGTTAAAAGATAAAGAAGGTAATGTAAATGGAAAATAAAAGAGTTTTACTTGGAATGAGTGGTGGTGTTGATAGTAGTGTTTCAGCACTACTATTAAAAGAAGCGGGATATGAAGTAATTGGTGCAACTTTAGAGCTATTTGCAGGAAGTAGTTGTTGTAATATAAATACATATATAGATGCTAAAAATGTATGTAATTCAATTGGAATACCGCACTTTACATATGATTATAAAGATGAGTTTAGGAAATATGTTATAGATGATTTTATAGATTGCTATGCAAATTGTAAAACCCCTAATCCATGTATTGAATGTAATAAATATATGAAATTTGGTTTTATGTATGAAAAAGCAAAGCAATTAGATTGTAACTATATAGCAACTGGACATTATGCTAAAACAGAATATAGTAATGAATATAAAAGATGGGTTTTAAAAAAATCAAATGCAGGAAAAAAAGATCAAAGTTATGTGTTATGGAATATACCAAAGGATTTATTAAGCCATGTCTTATTTCCACTTGCAGATTTTGAAGATAAAGATCAGATAAGAGAAATCGCAAGAAAGAACAACTTAAAGGTTGCAAACAAACCAGATAGTGAAGATATTTGTTTTGTTCCTGATGGCAACTATAAGAAATTTTTAGAAAACAATTCCAATATTAAACCTAAAAAAGGAAATATTGTAAATTCAAAAGGACAAGTTTTAGGAACACACATGGGGTTATATAACTATACAATAGGCCAAAGAAAAGGGCTTGGCATTTCGAACAGTGTGCCTTTATTTGTTCTAGGATTTAACAAAGCTAAAAATGAAGTTATAGTTGGAGAAGAAAATGAACTTTACAAAAAAGAGATTATTGTTTCAGACTTTAATTTGTTATTAGTTGATGAAATAGACTCATGGATGGATGTTGAAGTAAAAACTAGATATTCTTCAAAAGTTGCAAGAGCAAAAATATTGAAAGAAGATAATAACATAAAAGTGGTATTTGATGAGCCACAAAGAGCAATAACTAAGGGGCAATCAGCTGTATTTTATGTTAACGATATAGTTCTAGGTGGAGGAAAAATAATTTCTTAAATAAAAGACAGAAATATAAGGAGATAATAAAAATGCTAAACCAATTTTCACGAACAGAATTATTAATTGGAAAAGAGTCAATAGAAAAATTACAAAATTCAAAAGTTGCAGTATTTGGAATAGGAGGAGTAGGTTCTTTTGTTGTAGAAGGGCTGGTAAGGGCTGGTATTGGAAACTTTATATTAGTAGATGATGACAAAGTGTGTTTAACAAATTTAAATAGACAAATTATTGCTACTAGAAAAACTGTAGGAAAACCTAAAGTTGAAGTAGCAAGAGATAGAATTTTAGAAATAAATCCAAATGCAAATGTAGAAATTTTCCAAGAGTTTTTTATGCCTAATAGTAGGGAGATTTTAGATGAAACTGTTTCATATGTGGTAGATAGTATAGACACAGTTACTGCTAAAATAGAACTTGTTGTAAGAGCAGAAAAACTTAATATACCAATTATATCTAGCATGGGGACAGGAAACAAATTAGACCCAACAAAATTTGAAGTTACAGATATTTATAAAACAAGTGTATGTCCTTTAGCTAAGGTTATGAGAAAAGAATTAAGAGCAAGAAATATAAAAGGACTGAAAGTAGTCTATTCAAAAGAAGAGCCTATAAAACCTGACAAAAACTTAGAATGTAGTTGTAAAACGGGATGTATATGCCCTCCAGGAACTGTTAGAAAATGTACTGCTAAGAACCAAATACCAGGAAGTATATCTTTTGTTCCTTCAGTTGCTGGATTAATAATTGCGGGAGAAGTTATAAAAGATATTATAAATATATAATTTTTTTAAAAGTTGTTTTTGAACTAAACAATAATTAAATGTAAGTAATAATTCAATATGAATTATTGCTTCTTTAATTTTTATATTTTACATTATACTGTTGTTCTTTTAATAGGTTATGTTTGACATAAAGACATTTTAGTAAAAAGGTAATTCTTTTTCCTACTAAAATTATTTAGTATTAAATTATAGACGGATAAAATTTGACAAAATGCATAAAATAAAGTATAATTCATACATCGAGTAAAGCCAGTGCGAGGAAGAAGTAGAAAAGTATAAGCATTTTAGAGAACTCTGTTAGGTGAAAATGAGGATGTAATGATTTTTCGAACATGGCCCTCAAGGGTGAATAACTGAAAAAATAAGTAAGTTGTTACAGGTGTGCCTGTTATAGCACAGACCTATAACTATGCAAAGACATAAGTAGGTTAATGAGATTGGTACATTAATGTGCTAATAAATTAAGAGTGGTAACGTGATAATATTCACCTCTTAGGAAATTGTATTCCTAAGAGGTTTTTTGTTGAAAGGAAGGGATCAAAATGAATATATTAATAGGAATTAGTTGGCCTTTTGCTAATGGAGATTTGCATATAGGTCATGCGGCCAGTAGTTTGCCAGGAGATGTTATTGCAAGATATCATAGATTGAAGGGAAATAATGTTATTTTGGTATCTGGAAGTGACTGTCATGGAACTCCAATTGATGTAAAAGCATTACAGGAAAAGAAAACTGCAAAAGAAATAGTTGATAGTTGTCATGAGAAATTTTCAAAAGACTTTAAGGATTTGGGGTTTAGCTTTGATTTATACAATAGAACTGATGATCCATATCATAAAGATTTCGTAAAAGAACAATTTAAAAAGTACTATGATTATGGCTATCTTTATGAAAAAAAAGAAGAACAACTCTATTGCAAACATTGTAACTTATTCTTAGCAGACCGTTATATCATTGGTGTTTGTCCTAAATGTGGAGCTGATATTAAAGGGGATGAATGTGAAAAATGTGGTAGCCTTTTAGAAATTAATGATGTAGAAAGAACCAAATGTGCTATTTGTGGTAATCCAACGAACATTAAGCAAACTAAAAATTTATATTTTTCATTATCAAAATTTCAACATAATTTAAGAGATTTAGTTAATTCAAATAAAGATAATTGGAGAGAAAATGCGGTTTTATTTACAAAAAGATATTTAGATGAAGGTGTACCAGATAGGTGTGCTTCTCGTAGCCTTAATTGGGGTATTGAAATTCCAATTACTGGTTATGAAGATAAGAAAATCTATGGTTGGTTTGAAAATGTCTGGGGCTATGTCACTGCAAGTAAAAAATACTGTGAACAATATAATCTTGATTGGGAAGAATTTTGGAAACAAGATAGAAACAATAAAATATATCTAGTTCATGCTAAAGATAATATACCTTTTCATACAGTTATTTTTCCATCTCTATTATTAGGTACTAAACAAAATTATAAATTACCAGATAAAATTGTTTCGGACGAATATATTACTATAGAAGGAGAAAAATTATCGAAAAGTAAAGGTAATTATATATCAATAAGACATTTATTAGAAAGATATCCTGCTGATGCTATCAGATATTATTTTTTGATTAACAATCCAGATAAGAGAGATTTTAATTTTACTTGGAATGGTTTTATTAATTCTATAAACGGAGAGCTATTAGGCAAATGGGGAAACTTTATAAATAGAACGTTAATATTTATAAATAAATCTTTTGATGGAAAAATAAAAAATGCACAAGTGGATAAGGATATAGAAGAAAAATTAAAAGTACTATTTAATGAAGTTGGAATTAATATTGATAATGGAGATGTAAAAGAGGGAATTAATAAAATATTTGATTTTATAAGTTTTGCAAATAAATATTTTGATGAAAAACAACCATGGATACTTGCTAAAAATAATGTAGATGCATGTAATGACGTTTTATATAATTGTGTAAATATTATTTATAATATTAATATTTTATTAAAACCATATTTACCTTTTTCATGTGAGAAAGTAGAAGAATATCTAAATAACAAAACTTCAAAATGGGAATATAATGTTATTTCAAATGTCTTTATCAGTAAAAATGTTAAGCCTTTATATGATAGGTATGATAAAAATGTAATAGAAGAAGAAAAGAACAGATTGCATCGATAAGTTTGTCGATAGGGTCGGTTCTGTTTGACATAGTACTTTTATGTGTCAAACAGAACCGGCCCTATTGACATTAGATTCTATGAAGCCAAAAAATGGTCAATTGAAAAAGTAAATTCTATTTGGAAAAACTAAATTCTATTTACCGACTAAAAGCTATTTATAAGCAAAAATTTAATGCTAAAACATTGATTTTTGCTTATTTTAGTGTAAAATGAAAGTATAGACAAGAAAAAAAGACGCGTTTAAGCGAGTGAATTCAAATTAATTTTTTTGAGTGTAAGACTAATTCCTATTCACTATATTGTGCACGCAACAGCGACAATATTCAATTAATGTAGATGTTTCTTGTTTGAATTTTGTTTTTTATAAGTTAAGAAGATAAGGCTTTAAGGTGACCCCATCTTCTTTTATCTTTTGTATATTTAATTTATCTAGAGTATCTTTACCATAGAAGAATTCAAATGCTTCGTATGGTGTCTTTCCGCCAAGAGATTTTCTTGGTACAGAATTTATGTGTGAGAACATTAAATCAAGCTTGTCCTGTGTCAAATTTGACATGGACTTTTTCTTTAATATAATATCTCGTATAAATTCATGATTGTTTTCTACATGCGGCTTCTGACTTGGCATTTGTGCATCACAATAAAAAATATTGCTTCTAATTTCACCTGTTTCTGTGTTTACTTCAAACAGTTGTGGTTTTGCAAATTCAGAACCTCTGTCTGTTAATAATAATCCAAACAATTTTTGATACATATCATCTCCGAGAAGTTCTTGGAAATAATTAAGTGAACTGGACATTTCCTCAGATGTTTTATATTGTTTTAAGCGTCCTATCATAAGTCCTGTATTTTCAAATATAAATGTTTGAATGTATGGACCTTCTTGATGATTATAAACTGTATCCATCTCTGTTGTTGCATAACATGAAAAATCTTCAAATATTAACAGATGAGTCATGTAATTATAAGTTTTATGAAAAATTAGGATGCAAAAAAGTATATGAAACAATAGTTAAAAATAAAGAAATAGGACAACTTGGAAATGAATATACTGAAAAAGCATTTATATATGAAAAGAAATTATAGAAAAATTATTATAGATTAAATCTTATACAAGATAAAAACTCACGAACTTTAATTGGTCAGTGAGCTGTTTTTTATGGAGCGGATGTCGTAGTTATTTACAACTTTTTCTCTCTTAACGATTGATTCAAATATCAATCAATTTACTAAAGTATATCATAATTTTTATAAATTACAATAAATTTGTCGTAAATTCTTTATAAAATTTGTAAAATATCGAATATATATCTATTCTATATCTCATTTAAAATGTATTCTTTTAATAATTCCATATTTTGATTATAACACCATATATACTTAATTGTTCCATTAAAAGATGAAAATTCTTTATTAGCAATTTTGTACGCAGAAGATAAATCATTATTGGTACATAGTGTAATGTGTGGTCTATAAATTCTCTTTAATCTTCTCTCTAACCTGTATGGTTTTAATTCTTCATCAAATATAGATTTCAAATTCATTAAATTATCTTTATTATATGGTTCGATATACAAAGTTTCGTTATCAAAATTATTTAAATTTCTAAATTCAATATTAAAACTATTTATATTTCGAACTATCTTGTCTAGTTTTTCTATAAATTCATTTTTATTTTTGCAGTCATATAAATCTATGGTTATATGAGGTAGCCAATTTCTTTCTTTATCTTCAACATTACTAGATTTTAAAGTATTTTTAATACTTTGAATATGTTCTTGTGTTTCTTTATCAAAACCATATTGCAATACATAATCATACATTTAATGTTTCATCTCCATTTCTCTTTATAGATAAATTTTCTTTTTTATATAATTTAGACAGAACTATTCTATAAACTATACTTCTAGAATAAAAATCAATAAAGTTTACTATTCCAAATATAAACAATGCAAAAGAAGTATTTATAAATAATAAACATACTAAAAACCTTATTATAACCCCAATAGTAGATCCTATAAGCAATATAAATGATTTTCCTTGAGTAATACATAATGTCTTATATGTTTCATATGGATATAATCCAAATACACCAAGTGAATAAAATATAATATATGGAAAACATTTATACAGTGGTAAACTACCATGTGAAATTATCAAATAGATAAATGCAAATACAAAATTTAATGTAATAATTAAAGGAAAGCATTTATTTCTCATATTTATACAATTGTTATATTGTTCTTCATAAGTTTTACCTTCTGGGACTTTAATCATTAAAGTTGCTTGATATGCATTTGTAATTATCTCTAAAGTTAAACATACAGAATAACAAATAGTATGTATGCTATAATTTTCAGTTCCCATATGACTCGCAACTACACCATATAATAGCAAAAATATTCTTGACAATAGCCTTTCAGAGGAATATACAAAGCCATACTTAATTACATTTTTTAAAGACTCTTTATTTGGAAATTCATACTTTAATTTCAAATTATATAACATATATATAATTGAGATAAGCCAAGATATTATAGTTGCAACGAATAATAATGTTAAGTTTTTAGTAAGTAAATATGCTAATGCATCTAGTCCCACTAAAGAAACATAGTAAACAATTAGACTTTTTCTATATAATTTTAATTGTCCTTTAAGTCTTACTATTTCAAAAATTCCATTTGCTAATCTTCCTAATACTACATAAGCAATATAAAAATTTAATAAGATAGACAGCATATCTTTTTGTATATAGCTTAAATCAAATATATTTACTATAAAGTTTTTACAAATGAAAACTATAATTCCCATCAATATTCCAAATATAATATTAAACCATAAATATTGCCATTCATTTTTTCTTGTTGTTCTATAAGTATATATACCTATTTCGCCGAAAGATTTAAAAATTGAATCTATTAATAAAAAACTTCCAGTTACTACTATAGCATCAATACTAATCAAGTTATTAAATGCTGAGTCAATACTATCTGCTATACTCATAAATATAAAACTTATAAGAATTGATATAAATTCTTTCATTCCTTTATCACCTTTTGTTTATAATTCAACAAGATTATACTATAAGCAACAAAAAAATACTATATTAATATTGAATTTTAATCATATTATTTAGACAATTATTTATTAAATATTTTTTACAATCTTTTTCAAAAATATTGTATTTATTTTTTATAATGATATAATATCAATAGTTTAGGAGTGATATTTTATGTTCGAAACAGAATTACAAATGCAAAAAGAATTCATTAGATTATTGAATTTAAATAAGAAAAAAAATCAAAATATATTAGAAGAATTTAACGCAAGATTTGGCAATGTAGATGTAGTTATGACAGATTATAACAATTTAAAAATAACAATGACAAAACCTCAAGCTGAAGTATTATCTAATTACTCAACTGCATTAGTAGTTGCCTTTCTTCATAGAAAAAAGGCACATACCTTTAAATACCTTATTGATAAGACAGGATATACTGAAGAATACTTATTATCCATCTTATCAACATTAAAAAGGGAAAATATTGTTTTAGAGGAAAATAATAAATTTATAATTTGTGATGACTTTAAATTTCCAAATCTAAAATTTACTGCATATGAATTAAAACTAAAACAATGGAAAAAAGCAATTTTACAAGCTATCAAAAATAAAAACTTTGCATATCAATCTTACGTTGTAATGCCAGATTTAATAGCATCTAAATTATACAAAAATAATTCTGAAATCTTTGCAGAATATGACATTGGTCTAATTGGTATAAAAAGTAATTCTTTAAAATACTATATACACTCACCAAATAGAACTAAAAATTATTCTATTAATCCAATTTTTATTAGTAGTATTGCAAAATGTTTACTAATATCTAAAAGCCAAACTTTAATTTAGTTTGGCTTTTAAGTTAAATAAAATTTTCACTTTTGAAAGAATTAATTGCATTTTTATAATCTTCCAAATGTTTAAGTGTTAATGTTTCAAGTGTATTTTTTTCATTATATATTTTTATGTTTTTAATTGCAGTATTTACAATATCTTCTAAATGCTTAATTTTATTTTCTATATTTGTAATTTTTTCAAATTCTTCAAATAAAAAATTCATTGCATCAAAATATTGAATAAAATCAGTATTGGTAGGTATTATATCATAACTATTATTAATTATTTTTTCATCGATAGGTCTATTATTAAATATTATTTTTTGTAATTCTTCTTTATATTGCTGTGGAATTGTTTCAATATTCTCATCTATTTTTAATTCACTTAATAAATTAATTGAAGTATACCTTTTTTTAGGATGCCCCATTCTTGAAGATTCTTCAAACCCTTTTTCAATTCTATTAAATTTTCTTAGTGAGTAAAACCAACCAGTTCCAATAATATCTGCTCCAACAGCCATATAATTTATACTTTCTATTCCGCAATATCCAACAATAACTTTAAATTGCATTTTCTTCATATAATATATAAATTGCATTACGTTTGATAATCTATTTGGAGAAAAAGAATTTCTAATATTTGAGGAATTATCCCTGTCAATTATTAAATAAATCCCTGTATATCTACCAATATAATTACTAAAATCATCTATAAATTCATGCATATATGTTGAATTATCAAAAGCAGATTCATGAACTAATAATGTTGCAAATTTTTCAGTATTTGGTGTCATTTCATCAAACCAATCATACATATCATATATTTTATCTACAAACCTTTCATTAAAACTTTCAATGTACAATGTAGGAGATATATAATAATTTACTTCTAAACTTTTCTCGAAATTAATAATTTCTAAAATATTATTTTTAACTTTATCTGTATCTCTTAAATAATTTCTATCAATGATTACACCATTAGGATAATATTTTAATTGTTCTAACTTTTTTGGAATCGAAGTATTAAATTGTGCATAATACAATTTTGGATCAACCATATTAATAATATTTCTATAATCCTTGTTATTAGCTTTAATATCTTCTATTCTTTCTATTGTTTCTTCTCTAGGGTCCCATATTATGCCTTTTGCTAAATTCATTTTTAAAATTTCATCAGTTTTTGGTTTCCAACTAGGTCCATGTTGAATAAATATCATATTATATCACTTCCTTTTTTAAATTTTCTAATTGTTGCATACATTCATCAATGTTATTAAACCTTAATGCTTTTATCTTATTTAATATTGTTACAATAATATTTTTAAACACTTTTTGACTTACATTGCTATTATCTTTACCTAGCCATAATTCTTTTACTATTTGAATATCCCTTATATCTTCGTTAGATGTAATAAAACCTCTAGCTTTCACATTTAACATTTCTGTAGCAATGATTCCTAATGGATATAAATCTGTTTGAAATGTCCAATTATAATTTTTAATTATTTTTTCTTGTTCAGGTGCTAGATATCTTTTAGTACCAATTTCACTTCCTGTAACTGTCAAATTTATATTTGAATTTGTGTCCTTACATATGCCTCCATCAATAATATAATATGTTGAATTATTAACTATAATATTATTTGGTTTTATATCTCTATGAACATATCCATTACTACTCATAATTTCTATATGTTTTGTCATTTGTATTAAAAAGTTTAAAATTTCACTAATTGTGAATTCTTTTTTAGTATCTAATAATAACTTTTCTAATGTTTCACCTAAAAATCTTTCCTCAATATAAATTAGGTAAATTCTATTGTTCACTTGAATATATTTAATATAATCTTTATTTTCACTTTTTTTGATTTGAGGAAAATTAGGACAATGCTTGCTCATTTTAATTTCTTCAATTATTCTATATGAATTTAAGTTAATCTCTTGCTGAAGATCTTCATCTATTTCATGTTCTGGCTCATCAATTAATATTTGAGGTGTAACATCTACCATTTTTAATACTAAATTTTCGGTATCAGTATCAATAAAATATACGATTTTCTGTCCAGATGGTATTTTTACTCTTTCCATATTAATTACATTAATTTTATCATTTATAAGCATTTGTTTAATTTCTTCCATCATAATTTTATCATCTCCTATCAACTATATGATTACTTTCTTCTAAATTTATTCATGTATATATATTAAAACAAATGTTCTTAAATGTCAAGTGTTTTATAATGTTTACAAATATAAATTAAAGGTTAGTTTATATTATTAAACAAAAATAATGCTATTTGATTTTGTTCTTCTTTTGTCATTTCCATTATTTTAGCCATTGCAAACATTATAAGATGATATTTTGCAAAATTTATTAAAGTAGTTCTATATTCTTCATCAATTTCTTTTAGCATAGTATCAAAATATTTATACATCTCAGGTTTATCACATTTTAGATTAGTATAACTACTATCACTCATACATATTGCAAGTCTTAGTTTATTTGTTAAATCCATATCATTTATCATATCTATTAAATATTTTACTTTTTCATTTTCCATATCTAAATTTCCTTCTTTTAAAATCTGGTATTATTATTCTTCTTTTTACTCTTAATTTGCTTGTTCTCATCTGGTATAGTTACTCTTCTAGCAATATTATTTGCAATTTCATTATCATTGTTGTCGAATATTCCATTTTTATATAGGTCATCACTAACAATCTTGTAGTTATTATCGTTATCATAGCAAATTCTTCTATGAAAGTGGCTCATAATACTATGCCAAAAGCCTTTAAATTTCTGCAATTCTTGTTTTAGTTTCTCTTTTTCAGTTTGCAATTTACCTATAATCTTGTCTTTAGTAGATAGTTCATTTTTCAAGTTGCCGATTTCATTATCTTTTAGTTCTATTTCATATTTAAGTGAACGATTTTCCTTTTCTATTTCAAAAGCAGAATGTTCAAAATCTTTAATCGCCATATTTAAGTCATTTACACTCCTAACTGTTTGAGTGATATCTTTTACATCTTTAGTATAATTTTTGATTTTCTGGACATCCTCGTTTGAAATAATCATATTATTTTTATTTAGTTTAGTAGGTTTTAGATTACTTAATATTTCATTTATATCTTGACTTGTATTATCAAGTTCTTTAATTTGTGTATTTGCTTTTTCAAGTTTTTGCTCTTTCTGTTTTAGCTGTTTCTTTATTTCTCTATAATTTCCCATATCATTCACATTGATATCTTGATTTCTGCCTTTTTGCTTTTCTTTCAGCTTAAAATCCATATCATAGAACTTATTAAAAGACTTTATACAAGTATTTCTCATTTTATCTTGTATTTGTATTAATGTTGTTTTAGTAAATAACTTTGATTTTACTACTTGTTTTTTCATTCCTCTTTTACAATCATAAGAAACTGGAACACCTACAATATGCATATGTGGAGAAACTTCATCAAAGTGTATTGTTGCATTTGCTATCTTAAAATCTGGTACAATTTTTATTAAATCTTTTATTTGTTCATTATATACATCAACCATTTTAAATCTATATCTTTCGTCTTTATCATTCCAAAAGTCCATATCTCCAAGTTCTATTATAATTTCACAAGCAATATCGTTCTGTGAGTCACATACTTTTTTGAAATAATCTTCGATTTTTCTATCTTCACGATTTTGTTTATTATTATATTCTAATCTTGCATTTTCAAATTCATCCACATATACTTGCTTTACATCATTTACAATATCACCCGTTCCATAAATAGTTCTAATTAACTCTGTTTGATTATCATAATCTCTTAAATTGTGTTTATTAACATCTGATAAGTCTTTTGCATTTTGAATTGCATTATTAGCTAGAGAAGTAGTTCCAGATACATTTTCTTTTGCAACTTTTTTTGCTAATTTACTTTTGTTTTTATCACTACCCAAGTGAAAAGAATATGCCAATTCTTGCTCCATAAAATCCCTCCTTTGAATTTTCTTCGTAGCATAGGACTTTGGCTTTGCCATAAGTCCTAACCCCCTATATGTTATGACATACTATCATAACATGGGGGCTCTGCGAGGCAATAAAATTTATTTTTTGCAAATAAATTTTATTCAAATTAACTATCGCCACTTTCATTTTTTTATCATAAAAACAAAACGTGCCACGTTAATTTGTTTCTTCTGTATCTTCTTCGCAGAATTTTACTGGCTTAACACCTACTGAAATAGGAGTAGTTTCTTTTGTATAAATTACACTATCATTGCTTTCATCTGGTATATAATCAAATGCAGTATCAATCTCTTTCATTTGAAATTTATCTTCCTCATTAATATAAAGTATTCCAAATTCATACGTTTCCATTTTGTTGTCTGGATCTAGTTTATAATAATCTTTTAATGGAAATACTCTAACAATAGCAGAGTTATCTTCAGCAAAATTGAAATAAAATACTTGTTTATCTACATAGTATGTTGCCTCTGTGTAATGAACATCATAGTATTGTCTTAATCTCATAATTATTTCTCCAACTTCTTCCTCTGGCAAATAATTACTAAATCTAACACTACCAAGCACATTGCCTAATATCATAGGCTTTGTAGTATCTATATAGCCATTATCATATAATTCTTGACAAGGTTTGCAAATTGAGTCTCTAAAATTGATTTGTGTTACAACTACTTCGTTACCAACTAAAGCAAGTTCTATATCATCAACATATTTCATTATTAAGTCTGCTTGTTCTTGTCTTGTATAATCTTTCCAAGTTTTAGTTCTTTCTTGATATTCTTTATCTAGCTTTATTTTGTTGATAAAGTCAATATCTCTTTTTAGTAAGATATCTTTTGGTGTAAATCTTAGTTCTTCAGTGCAATCAGTAGTTTCTAGTTTGTTTTGTAATTCTTCAATAGCTTTTTTAACTATTTTCTTTTCTTCTTTATATTCTTGTACTTCAAAAGCACCGTTAATGTAAGCCTTTTTTATTCTTTCTAGTTTTACTTTTTGCTCATTGATTTCCTTTTCTAGTTGTTCTTTAGGCTCATCAAATTTTTGCTTTATCATAGGCAAGAAGAATTGATTTACAACAGAGTCATATTCTACTAACTCACTAATAAATTGATTGAAATAATCATTTATAACCTTCTCTTTAAATTCGATTTTGCAATCATTACAATAATAGTAAAAGTAGCTATTTCCATTTTTCTTCGTAGTTGCTTTTCCACCTAAGACTCTGCCACATTTAGGACATTTTAGTTTTTGCAAGTATAAATAAGTTAATGTTCTTTTATAACTTCTTGAATTTTTCTTTTTCTGTACTTGACAATCTGCCCACATTTCTTTTGAAATAATAGGTTCTACAACATCTTCATAGTAAGTAGGGTGTTTAGTTTTCTTACCATGAACAAAATCTCCTTTATATATTTCATTTTCTAAAATCCCCATAATTGTTGAATCTCGCCAATTGTCTTTTCCTAACACTTTTTCTTTATTGAATAGGTTACTAATTTTTTGGTAAGAGTAACCATTATAATATAAGTCAAATATTCTAACTACAATATCTTTAGTAGAATAATCTATTACTAATTTTTTATCTTCTCTTTTATAGCCTAATGGTGCGATGTGAGGAATATGTCCATTTTTTATTGCACCTGCTAAACCTATTTTAGTTCTTTCGCTAGTTCTTTCAATTTCATTTTGGCTTACACTCATTAAAAGTCTTGAAATCATTTTGCCATTTGCACTTGTTGTATTTATTTCATCATTTACACAATCGAGGTAGGCATTATTCTCATCTAAGAATGTCATTAGATTTTCCCAGTCGTAAATACTTCTTGTTATTCTATCTAGTTTTAGAGCAACAATAGTATTTATCTTTTTAGCTTTAATATCATTTTTTAATCTTTCAAACTCTGGTCTATGATTACCAGTTTTAGCACTTATTCCAGCATCTGTATAATAGTCTATTATTTCATAACCTTTGAATTTACAAAAAGTTTCTAATCTTGCTTTTTGCTCTGGAAGACTAAAGCCTTCTCTAGCTTGATCCTCTGTTGAAACTCTCATATACAATCCACATTTTTTCTTTTCTTCGTCCAATTTTCAAAACCTCCAATCTAAAAAAGAGACATCAAAGTACACGAGTACTACTGACATCTCTTAAATCCATTTATTATAAACAAAAATATAATAA
>USCV01000028.1 GCA_900553225.1 uncultured Clostridium sp.
CGATCTCTTTATTAACTATAATTTTATTTAAATCTTTGTCCATAAAATCTATTACAAGCTTTTCTAAAATTTTGTAATTTTTATCTAAAATACACGGAATAGATTGTTTATTCTGTATTATAATATTTGCTTTTTTCTTTATACTCTCCCATTTAACAATTATTTTATTCAATTCCTCTTGAATCTCCAATTTGCTCTTTCCTTGTGCCGAGGTTCTAATTATAATTCCAACATTCTCTTCTTTAATTTCTTTTACAATTTCTTTTAATCTATTTTTTTCTTCTGTATCTTCTATTTTAGTTGATACTGTTATAAAATTAACATTTGGAATAAGTACAATAAATCTTCCTGAAAGTTTAATATGTGTAGTTGCTTTTGCTCCTTTGCTTCCACATGTATCTTTATTAATCTGTACCATTATTGGCATTCCAACTCTTATGTATTTATTAATATTAATTTTTTCAAAATTCTCATTTTTATTTCCAGTTTCATTGCTTACTTTTGGTATAATATCTTTTATATGAAGAAATGCATTTTTACTTTTTCCAATATCCACAAATGCAGCTTGCATCCCTGGTAATATTTTTTGAACCTTTCCTAAGTAAATATCTCCTTCTATCTTTTCTTTATTAAAATTTTCTTCATAGTTTTCTGTTATCTTTCCTTCTTCTACAAGAAAAATATTCTTATTATTTTGTTCATCTGCATAAACTAGTATTTCTTTCATTTTTCTATATATTAGTATTTTATTACTAATATTTCTCCCTTCTTATTTTTTATATTTAACTTATTATATACAAATTAAGTAAGCTCTAGAAAAGATAGGCTTACTTTAATATTAATCTAAAATTTAATTATATTTATTCATTGCAATATCTATGCCACTTTTTAATATCTCTGTAATCGCATCTGCAGCTTTTTTTACTCCATCTTGTAATTTTATATATTCTTCATTTGGAACATGTCCAATTACATATTCTATTAATTTTTCTTTGTTTTCTGGCATTCCAATTCCAACTCTTACTCTTGGAAAATCTGTTGTATTTAAACAAGCAACAGTTGATTTCATTCCATTATGAGTTCCAGGTCCTCCTTTTTTTCGAATTCTAATATTTCCAACAGAAGTGTCTAAATCATCACAAATAACTATTATTTCATCATAATTTATTTTATAAAATTTTACAAATTGTATAATAGATTCTCCACTTAAATTCATATATGTTTGAGGTTTTAATAGTATTACTTTTTCATTTTTAATGTTACCAATTCCATATAATCCATTAAATTTCGACTTATTTACATTAATCTCATTCTCTTTTGCAAGCTCATTTATAACATCAAATCCCATATTATGTCTTGTTTTAGAATATTCTTCTTCTGGATTTCCCAGTCCAACAATTAAATACATCTTTTCTACCTCTTTTTATATTTAATATTTCTTTAATTTCTAATATTGTTTATTCACTATACGTTACCACTAATTTAGAATAACATTGTTAATATCCTCTTTTGTGATTTTTCCTTGTCTTAAAATACTAGGCTTTTCATCTATAACCTGAATTACAGTTGAAGCTTGCGCTAATTTATCTATTTTTCCGTTTATATAAATATCTACATTATCGCCAAGTTCATTAATAATTTCTTTAATATCTATTTTATTAGCTTTTCCTGATAAATTTGCACTAGATGTTGCAAGTGGTTCTTTACAGGCATTTAATATTTCTTGTGCAATTTTGTTTGTTGGTATTCTTACCCCTACTGTATCTTTCTTAGCAGTTAGCTTATCTGAAACTATATTTTTTTTCTGTAAAACAATTGTTAATGGTCCTGGCATAAAGTTTTCTATTATTTTTCTTTCAATCTCGCTATTTATAATTGCTAATTTCTCAATTTCACAAACATTAGCAACAAGCACACTAAATGGTTTATTAAGTGGTCTTTGTTTTATGTTATAAATTTTTTCTGAAACATTTAAATTATAAGCACTTCCGACCTATTCCAAAAACTGTTTCCGTTGGGAAAACAATAATTCCTCCCATTTTTATAGTTTCTACAACTTCTTTTAGTTCTTCTACATTTACCTTTTCATACCAATCAAAATATTTTGACACAAAAATCACATTCCTTTGTTACTCTACATAATGTATGTATTATAACATTCGCATATTTCTTTGTCAATGTAAAAGGAAACGTAAATAATCAGTTATCCATTTTATATTCCTTTTCTAATTTTAAATTAGTATATAATTTTGAAATTAGTCCTAATTCTTTTTGTGCCTGCTCTGATATTTGAAATGAAAATACTTTTTTATCAGGAGCAAGAACAATGTATTTAATAGCATTTATACTAGCTTCTCCCAGCTCAATACACGATTTATCTACTTTTGCACAATTTTTACACTTAAATCCACTACTATTCATACTAAAAAAATTCAGTTCTTCTTTAGTATGACAATTTGTACACTGTTGTATTTGTGGAGTAAAACCTAATAGACACATTAATCTTAATTTGAAAACTGATAATATAAAATCTAAATTCTTATCTGTCTCAGAAATCAGATATATTGAATTTAAAAGTAAGCTAAGTATCTTGTATGTATTTTGATTTTCATATGTAACATCATTAATAATTTTTGTAATATGCGCAGCATATTTTAATTTATCTAAATCAGTCCTAATATTATAAAAAATTTCAATAGTATCACAAGAATTAATTCTATAAGAATTTGTTCCTTTATATAACATATAATCCCCAAAACATAAGTATTGAGTGCCTGCCATTAAAAGGCTTTTTGGCCTTCTTGCTCCTTTAGCAGCACACCCAATTTTCCCTGTTGGAGTTAATATTGTTACCATTTTATCAAAATCACCCATATTATTTTCTGAAATTATTATTCCCTTTGTTTTTAGTGTCTTCATATTCATTCACCTTTAAATTTTTTTGTACATTTTCTACTTCTATTAACTCTAAATAAGTATCAATATTTCCTGTATTTTTAAATGTATTCCAAGCTAATTGTTTTATCATGTGCAATCATCTCCTTATCATAAAGCATTAAATACCTTCTGTTTTATCCTTTGCAAATTTTTCTTTTTTATTCTTTATTTTAAGAATCTATTTTGAATTTTTTTACCATATTATCATTATTTAACCAGTCTTCTTTTACTTTTACCCATAATTTCAAATTTACTTTTGTTTGAAGCATATTTTCTAAATCTTGTCTTGCGTATGTTCCAATTCTTTTTAACATATTACCATTTTTTCCAATTATTATTCCTTTATGTGAATTTCTTAAACAGTATATTGTTGCATCTATGTCATAAATTGGCTCTTTTGTTGCAGTTTTTCTTTTTTTCATTTTTTCTGTTTCAATGTAAAGCCCATGAGGCACTTCATCATCTAATAATTTCAATGCTTTTTCTCTTATTGTTTCTTCAACTAATTGTCTCATTGTCTGGTCTGTATACTCTTCAGTATCATAATATGCAGGCCCTTCTTTTAAGTTCTTTTCAATTTCATCTAATATTACTTCTACATTAATATTTTTTGTAACAGAAACTGGTATAATTGCCTCAAAATTATATTCATCCTTATATAAACATATTAATTTAGCCAGTTCATCTTTTTTTATTAGATCTATTTTATTAATAATTAATATTGTTTTTGCATTTTGACTTTTTATTTTGTCTAAAATTAATCTATCACCTTTACCAATATTGTTAGAAGTCGCCTCTACAACAAATAATAATACATCAACATCGCAAATCATTCCAAAAGCAGTTTCTACCATGACATTTCCAAGTTTTGTTTTTGGTTTATGTATTCCTGGAGTATCGACAAAAATAATTTGAGAGTTTTCTCTATTTACTATAGCTCTTATTGCAGTTCTTGTAGTTTGCGGTTTATTTGCAATTGCAGCAACCTTTTCCCCTACTAAAGCATTTATAATACTAGACTTTCCAACATTAGTTCTTCCAACTAATGAAACAAAACCAGATTTAAATTTTTCATTCATAAAAGTTCACCATCCACATATTTATTATATATTCTTATTCTTGCTAAATTTGTAAAAATTAGTCTTTAATATTAATTTCTTTTAATTTTAAACGATTTTATCATAATTTACCCCTAAAAGTCAAAATTTTATAATGCTCATTTTATAATAATTTAATAACATTTGTAATAAAAATAAAAAGGTATAAGCAAATTTTCTTACTTATACCTTTTTATATAATTTATAACTTAATTACTCAAATTTAACATTTGAATCTATTGGACAAATTTGAATAAACGTATTTCCGTCATTTACTTTAATTTTATTTCCTTGTAAATCTTCATAGACTGTTTGTTCATTTCTTGAATTTTTCTTGCATTTTATTTTTATAGCTTTTCCATTTGTAATGTAATATCCATCTCTTGTTCCTACATTATCTAATGTTTGTCTGCCTTTATTTTCGCCGTCATTTAATGTTGTATTTTTTACAAAAGTAATAATTATATTCTTAGTTGTAATATTTTCTTTTGTATTCCAATCTGTTTGAACAGCTCCTCTAGAGTATCTAGTATATCTTTGTGTATTAGAATTGTAAACATATTTTACTGTATTAGATGTTGAATATGGTATAGTAACACTATTTGCCTTTTCTCCTTCATCTAATTGCACATTTTCGCTTACATAATTTAGTACACTTTTTTTATTAGAAGTAGTACTATAATTTTTCTTTTTAGCCATTTCTAAAATATTAGATGTATTTGTTACTGCATTGTGTGGTGCAGACTTTTCCTTAACTCTCCAGAAAGTTTTTGATGATTCTCCTGCTGTAATTCCATTAATATTATTAACACCTAATTTTGATATATCAGATTGTGCTTGGGGGCTCCAGCCAAAATGAACATAAATTGCATCATTTTCTAGAGCGTAATCAAGGAAATAATGTCTTGAACTTCTAATTGGTCCAATCTTTTCTATATTTTTTCCTTTAAACAATGCCATTAATCTTGTCTCTCCACCCTCTACAATCATTTCATATGTAATATATGCATCATTTAATCCGTCCTTGAGGAAGAGCTCCTTTATGATTATCAATCATTACAGCAATTGGTCTATCTGTACCTGAAAATGTTTTTATAAGCACATTTTCGTTTGTTTTATTACTCTTTTCTTCCTTTTTTTCTCCAACTATATCTGTTCCAAGAGAAATAACATCATCTGAATTATTTCTTCCCGCAAAGAAATATACTGCTAATACTCCACAAGCAACTAATATTAATGCTAGTGCTATTCCAATTAAGATTTTTGTTCCATTTTTTTTCATAAAAATTCTCCCCTTTATCAATTAAAAACCGTTAAACCATATACCAATAAAACTATTAGAAATCCCATACAAGAGCCAAAAATCACCTCTGCCCAGGTTTTCTTCTTACTATCAATTCTATTTTCTAATACCATTAGTGCTAATATAGCAGATAGTACAAATATTAATAAGTCTTTAGTACTAGCTCCAATTGCAGTTAAAATGCCAAATGCTATAGCAGATTGACCACTTGGAATAAATGTAGCTTCTTTATTTTTTTGTTTCTTAGTACTAACATAAGCAAATACTCCAAGTACAGCAATTATAGTTAATATTATTCCTACAAATGCTAAATGATCAGGTGAATTTATAATGTTATAAAATATACTTTCTCCAAATTTTGTAATATCTGTTTTTCTTATGAATAAAAAATAAGCTACAATTACAGAGTTACATGCCATTAATAATACTGCTCCTGCGCCAACATCTTTGGCAATTTTCGCTTTTGGATGATATAAATCTGTATATAGATCAACCAATGTTTCAATTGCAGTATTAATCATTTCTGCAAATATTACTAATACAACAGCAAATGTTAAACATAGAAATTCACTTGTTGTAAAATTGTAGAATAAACTAAGTATCATAACAATTACTGCAATAACCAACTGTTTTTTTACATTGCTTTGTGTTGTTATTGCATAAATAAATCCATTTATTGCATTTTTTGTAGCATCTATAAAATTAGAATTAGATAACTTTTGCTTTTCTTCTTTCTTTTTCATAAATCATCCTTATCTTGTAATATCTAATTGTTTTAAAACATTTTCTTCCTTTTCTCTCATGACTTTCTTTTCTTCTTCTTCCATATGATCATATCCCATTAGGTGATAAAAGCCATGTACAGTCATATAAGCAAGTTCTCTTTCAAAACTGTGATTATATTCTTTTGCTTGCTCAATTACTCTTGGAATGGAAATAATAATATCTCCTAAAATGTCTTGAAACACAAATTCATGTTTTGCTAACTTTTCTTCTAACTCATCTTTTTCAAACATTGGAAAAGATAAGCAGTCTGTTTCTTTGTCTACATTTCTGTATTTTTTGTTTATATCTTTTATTGTCTGTGGGTTAGTTAGAATAATATTGATATATAATTTGGTTTCTTTTAAATTTTCAACTTCAAAGCATTTATTTATTACTTGATAAATTATTTTTTTATATTCTTCTTTTTCATCAATATCATTAAAATTGATCTGTAAAATTTCTTCCATTTTTTCCTCTTCTCTTCTATTATTTATGCTTTAATTTTTTGTTTGGTATAATTTTTAGATGAAACATAACTGTTGTGTAATGGTCTCATTACTCCTAGTTGTACTAATTTATTCTTATAAAACTTTATAATTTTGTAATATTTATTTTGATTTTTTTCAACTTGTTTTAAATCACTTGAAATAAATAATATTTCTTTTTGTTTTATATATTCATCTTTATTAGAATCCTTTAGTGCTTCTATATTTTTGAATTTATTCCAAAATGTTTTAAATTCTTGCTTCTTTTCTGGCTTGTCCCAGTATATCTTTGTTGATAATAATTTTACATTGTATTCTTCTATTAAACGAATTAATAATTCGTATGCTTTTTCTTGTTTTTTTATAATTCTTGTATCTACAATTAAGCTTCTTATGTCTTTTAGTAATTTTATATAACATTGTTCTGCCACAACAAGTGGGAGACTGTGTGTGAATAACTTTCTGCTAATTCCTAATAAGACCATATTTTTTTCAATTCTTTCATTTTGATCTAGTTTGCCAATTGTAAATCTTTCAAAAGTTTCATACTCAGATAACAAATCTTTATAAGATTCTATTTTTTCTTCTTTCCATTTTAAAGGCAAAATATTTACAATATATTCTTCTAATGTACTAAATATTTTTTCATAAATTTCATCTTTTGCAACAGGCGTTAAATTATCAGCTAATTTCACAGAATAATGCTTTAATATTCCTTTATATATATTTTCCATTTTTTCACAATAAAAATGCTTAAATCTTTCAAAAGTTTTTGGTTTATCTGCTTGTTTTATTGTTTCATAGTCTAACTCTAATAAATACTTTTGTTTTCTATATTTGTATTCTGTATATTCCTCATCTTTTAGATGTACAATCATATAATACTTAGATAAAGCTTCTTTTTCAAAATCTGTAGCAGTATCATTTTTTACTTTTTTATATATTGAATCTACTATATTTTTATCGATTGAATCTAAATATAAATTATATGACTCTTCATACTTCTTTTCTAATATTCTCTTTTTCTCTTCTGTTTGCTTTTGGTCATTATAATTCTCGTATGCTTTTAACAAGCTGTTTCTTTTGATGGTAATTAAAACCCCATTAATACCTACCTTTGTAGGTATTAATAGTTTTGTAATTGTGTTTGTTAGTTTTGAAAAAAATGTTTTCTCCGAACTATAAATTCTAAGGCTTTTTCCTTCCATTTTCATCATCCTTTCAAAATACTATCTTTTCCTTTGTACCAATATTTTCTTTTATTTCATAAATTACTTCTACATCTACATATTCTTCTTTTGAATCTATATTAATATATTTATTCAGCAAATTTTCTTTTGCTGTAATTTGTTTATCTAATTCTTCCTGACATTTGTTTATTCCTACCTCTTTTGCTTCTTCAACCGTATAAGAAATTTGTTTTTCTTTTAATTCAGAATAATTATTTTTTATTAGTTCAATTGGCAAGTAAAGATTAGAAAATAATTTTAACTTTTTATTCTCCACTATTGTATCATACTTTTGAAAATTTGGAAGCTTTTTATATAAATTTATTTTGAAATTATTTATATTAATTGAATACCTATTTTCCTCATTTCCTGTTTTTTCATCAACACTTTGATTTAAGTATATTTTTTCTTTATGACTATACCAAACTTTAGCTTCTATTGAACCTTCTGAATGAACATATCTTGTTCCTGTATATTTTCCTTCTAACCAACCCGCAATTAAAACTGTTCCCTTTTTTACAATTTCTCCTTCTTTAACTTGTGGAGTTCCATTTTGTGCATTAACTTTTATAATCATTGCTTCCTTATCTGAAACAATATTGCAATATTCATCTTCATTTATAATTTCCGGTTTTTCATCCGCTTCTATCACTTTAACTATTGCATTAGTTCCTTTTAAATCTATACCTATCCATGCAATATCTTTTCTATCTAGCCTCATTTTATTAATAATTTCTTTAGTATTAATATCTCTTTTTCTTTTTCCTATTGTTAGTCCTTCTTGAATAATTATCTCTTTTAATTCATCTGCATTTATTTTTTCATTTCCTGTAATTTCTATATTCCAAATAAAATTAGATAAAACTAAGATAGATGTAATTATAATTAGTAATAATAAAACAAATATCTTTCTTTTTTTATATTTATTAAATATAAATGGCATTCCTTTTTTACTTTGAATCTTTATTTTACATTTTGTTTGTTTTGCAATTTTTACAGCGTTTTTAAAATCTTGTATACCAACATTAGCTGATATTATGGCAGATTTATCTCTTTTTATTTTCCATAGAAAAATGTTTTTACTCATACATATATTAATAAATCTTTCTACAAAGAAGCCTTCTACAATAATATTTACATATCCTAATAAATAATTTAGTAATATTTTTATGTACAAGTTTACTCCTCCTCTTCTTCATCTATCATATTTTCAAAATCAATACTCTCAATTTTACCAGTAACCATAATATCATCTGTTGTCATCTCACTTAAGCTTAGATGGAAACCATTTATATTTATAATTCCTGTATATGTATTAATTCTTATATAAAATTCTTGATATTCCAATATTCCTTTATAATTTTCTATAAGCATTTGATTAAAACCTGCTATTGTTAGTTTTGGCTCTTTAGAAGAAATTTCTTTAGGCATTTCCAAAATTCTATCTAACCTATTTATTTTCTTTGTTTTATTTTTTCTCCTAGCTCCCATACTTTTTCACTTCCTAACTTATTTACCTTTCAAATTCATCTAGGCTTTTAAATTCATATCCCATTTTCTTTATCTCTTTAATGCATTCATCTAATACATTTGTATTGTCTTTTGAATTTCCATGTAGTAAAATAATTGCTCCGTTATGAACATTATTCAATATTTTTTCTTTGGCATAACTTTCTCTTCCCTGTTTATTTTCATCCCAGTCATCATATGCAAAACTCCACATTACAGTTTTGTATCCTAATGTATTGGTAAAAGCTACTGTTCTTTGGCTATATTCCCCTTTTGGAGGTCTAATATATTTCATTTCATATTTATATTTTTCATATATTGCAGTATGTAAATCCATAACTTCCTTTTTTATTGTATTATTATCTAAATCTGGCATACTTTTATGATTAACAGTATGATTTCCTATTATATGTCCTTCATCAATCATTTTTTGTACTAACTCAGGTTTAGTATTTACATAATGTGCTGTAATAAAAAATGTTGCTTTTACATCGTTTTCTTTCAATACAGCTAATATTTTTTCTGTATATCCCGCTTCATATCCTTCGTCAAATGTTAGGTATACTTTTTTTGAATCTTTATTTCCTAAACAATATCCGTTATATTTGTCTAATATCTCTCGATTTTTACTTCCTACATCAGGTTGTTCATGATTGTCATTTCTTTTTATTCCCCAACCTATTTTTTTATTGCTAAGTCCCTCTATTTCTTGAATATTTGAATTTGTTTGTATAATACCGCTTTTTTCTTTCTCTGCTTTTGTAACAGTTAACGCAAATAACAATATAGCTACAATACTAGCCATATAGATAATATGTTTATATGCTTTTTTCTTATTCAATTTTGTTTCCTCCTTAAAAATAGAAGATTAAATATTGCTGAACTTTTTGTTTGCTAAGCAAAATTTCTTAATTAATTAGTATGTAATAATATTAATTTTATTACTTTGACTTTTAATTAAAATAAAAAAAGAGTACTTTAACTAAAATACTCTTAATTTCTCTAACTTTTTATTTTTTACTTCCTCTATTTTATTTACAACAGTACCATACATATAAAAACTACCAATAATGAAATTTGCTATATTGGGCTCACTACTCATAGCGTCTTCTATAGCATCTGCTAAACTTTTTTTACATATATTATAAATTGGAACATATTTTTTCATACATTCATATAATTCATCACTTGTTGCATAACCATCTGTAGCATTTCCAGAAGTCAATACATACAATGCATTTTTATCTTCAGCTAGTAATTTTAGCATTTTATTATAATCTTTTCTTTTAAGAATAGCTATAATATATACTCTGTTAAAATTAGTATAATACATTTGTATCATATTTTGTAAATTCTGTATAGCTGGTTCATTATGTGCTCCATCATAAACAATTATAGGTTTATCGTTCAATTGTTCCATTCTGCCTTTATGAACAATATTTTTCAATCCTTTTTCTATACTTTCCTCAGTAATGTTATATCCTAATTGTTTAAGTATTGTCATTGTTTCTATGCATATGCTAGCATTCTGAATCTGCATTTTTCCTTTTAAATTAATTTTTAAATTTTTAATATCTTTATAGTCAAAATATTGAAATTCATTATCAAAAGAATAGTTTGAAATATCAGATTTCTTAACAATATGTAAATTATTATTTTTGCTTTTACACGTAGTAACAAAAACATTATTTACTTCAGATTGTTGCTCAAAAATCACTGTATTAGAGTTCTCTTTTATAATACCTGCTTTTTGATATGATATCTCTGGTAAGGTATTTCCAAGTATATTCATATGATCATACCCAATAGATGTAATAATAGACACAAGTGGTTTTGTTATAATATTAGTACAATCATATAAGCCTCCAAGTCCTGTTTCTAAAACAACAAAATCAACGTTTTTTCTATAAAAATATAATAATGCCATTGTGGTTTCTAATTCAAATAGAGTTATATTTCCCTCTTCTTTTTCATTATACTTATCAATTAGAGGCTTTAATTCTTCAATTAAATTTAGCATTTCTTCATCAGAAATTTCCTCACCATTAATACTTATTCTTTCATTATATCTAATTAAATGAGGAGACAAAAACTTACCAACTTTGTATCCTTGATTTATTAAAATATTAGATATAATTTCAGTACAACTTCCTTTTCCATTTGTACCTGCAATATGAATAAAGTTCATTTGCCCTTCAAAATTATCATATATATTCATAAAATATCTCATTGCTTTTAATGATGGATTTTTAGTGCCTCTATAAAAATTTTTTAAATACTTATTTACATCTACCATATTCACTACCTACATATTTTTATTTTATGTTCTCATATACCTTTTTTATAATATCATATCTTTTCTCTATAATTTTCTTATAAAATTCTTTTCTTATATCTGACATACATTCTATACTATCAATGAATTTTTTTATTTCATCAATATTAATATTGTTAAATAATCTTTTTATAGCATTATTGCATTCTTCATTTTCTTTTTGTTTTATATATGACATATAATTTATTTTTTTGCCATTTTCTTTTAAACAAGAATAACAGTTTATTGCGAAATTTTTTAATTCTATTTCATTAATTTTTTTAATTTCTCTATCTTCAAGCATTGGATTTAAACATGAACCACAATCATAGATTGGAGAAAATTCAGCTTTTCCTGTAGTCTTATTTAATAAAAACCCCCAGTTTCCATTATGTCTGTCGGTATTTCCTATTAAGCTATCAATAATAAACATATCCCAAAATTTTTGCTTAGTTTCTTCTGTATTAATCATTTTATTTTCTTCTATAACTTCCATTATATCATCTAATTCTGTTTCTATTTTTTTGTCTGGATTAGTACTTAAGGCTATGTTCTCAAACTCATATAATACATTTTCGCTATCTGTAAAATCCTCACAAGCACATACTATCTTTTCCTTTCCATTATATTCATATTTTCCTAATACAGTATTTTGTGTTTTAAACCCTACTATTTTAAACACATTACTTCCAATAAATTCCGAAAAAGCATTATTAATATATGATATATTTTTGTTTTTTTCTCTAACTGGATCTGGAAATTTTACTAAATATTTTTTATTATTATATATTAAGGTTTTCTTTTTTTCTGAGCCTCTATAATTGTTAAATTCTTCTACAGCATTTGTAAAATCAATCATCTTTTTGCCTCCACTGTCTTATTAACTACTTATTAGTATATCATAATTCATATAAATTGACTATATTTCAGATAAAAAAGTTTACTTTCACACTACAATTTTAACATTTTGTAGTATGAAAAAAGAGTACTTTAACTAAAATACTCTTTTTAGGCACTACTCAAACTATTTTTTATTATTAATGTTACTTTTAAGCACATCATTTTAACCTAAGATATCCTAACTCTTCCCACATATTATAGGCTAAATTAAGTCTAAATAGAACTTTTGGTTTTGCACCTGCTCTATTTTTATCTACAACACATGCATAATATCTTACATCTGGATCTTTATATTTTTTCAAATCATAATACTTAGTATCCACCTCTTCAAGTGAATATTCATATTTATCTAAATCCTCTGTATGAATTTGTTTAATTAAGCATAATGTATCTAATACTTCTTTTACAGTTCTACTAACAGCCAAATCGTTAATATTTAAATTTATTGGCAATGTACTACTTTCAGTCAATTGTAGTGAAGACGCAATAAATATATTTAAATTCTGTGCTAAATTTGAAAGAATCGTTGCAGTCTTTTTCAATTCTTCTCCATTTCCAATATTTTCTGTATCTGTTTTTAATGTATCATAAAATACATATTCTATTTTTTCTTTATAATAATAATTTAAAATTACTTTTTCTAACTCATCATTTGTATGATTAGTTATATTAACAAAATAAATTGAATTTTTTATTTGTTCTTGCATCCAGTTCGTTACTGCAATTGTTTGCTGAAATTCTTTAGACACTTTTAACAATCTTTTTGAAAATTCTTCTTGAGTCTCTTTTGCTTCTTTTAAAACGAAACCATCTTCATCTACTTTAACTTTTTTATTTGCATCTGGTTTAAATTTAAATTCTAGTATTTCTCCTTCTGTTTTACTTATTTTCTGTCCATGTAACTCTTGAATTTTTTTATTATTTAATGCTGTTGTAATTAAGCATAAACGCATTTTTTCCTCAGACATTTCATTAGAAATTATTAATACTTTTTTCTTATGTATAAATGCTAAATATGCTGCTAAATTTATTGTAAACCTACTTTTACCTGAGTTTGATGGCATTGCATATGCCATAGTTTCGCCTTTTCTTACTCCTTTAAACACACTACTTAATATTGGAAATGGTAATGCTAATCCGGTTGTTTAAGTTACTTTCACCTGTTATTAAAAAGTTAGTAATGTCATTACTCAATACCGCTCTTTTGAATTTTTCAGTAGCAGTTATTTGCTCTATAGCATCTTTTACTTCTTGTATTGTCATTTTGTCATATAATTCGTAGTTCATAATATCCATTATTCTATTTTTAGTTTCCTGAATAGGACTTCTTAAATAACTTTTTCTTATTGCAAATAGTTTCATTAATTCTACGTAAGTTTTTTCAAAATCATAATTTCCGCTTTTTCCTTTTTCTTTTAATATATTTTTTTGATTATAGGTTTCAGCATTTTCCTTTGCGAAATTATAATTATCTTTTGCAATCTGTGGTGCATAAGCTTCCCCTTCTGTAAATAATATGCTTTTATATAAGTTTAATAGTTCTTGATTTTCAAAATAGCAATCTTCATACAAAATATAATACATTGATATTGCTTTTGGATTTACCAACAGCATACTAATATATGCTTCTTCTAATTCTGGATTTGATAACTCTTCTGGATAAAGACTTTCTTCTTTTTTTTCTTCTTCATCATCATATTCATCGTCATCTATATTCTCAAATTCACCATCTTGCTCTCCATCATCATAATAAGAATCATCTTCATTTTTATCTAAATTTTGCTCTGATTCTTCATCTATTTCATCATCGTTTGCATCATCTTTTAATTCAAGTTTACCTCTTATATTTAAGTTTTGTAAAATTTCTAATGCTTCGTCATATTCCTCATCTTTCATAAGGTTTTTAATATCTTTAATTTCCTGTCTATTATCTTTAGTTATTTTTATTTTCCTTATTAATTTTTTCATCTTTTCAATTTGTTCTGTTTCCATCTATCTTTTCTCCCTTCACGAATAAAGATTTTTAATAAGAAATTATATTATTTTTCTCTATTTTAAAATTAAACTTAACAATTTTAGTATACACATTTTAACTATTTATTTCAAGTTTTTGTTTAAATTTAAAAAAGCTTTTATTGTAATTACCATGAACATAAAATATATTATTTTTTTGTATAAAAATTTCATTTTTGTTAAATCGTTTCTATCTTAACCTATGAGTTAATCTATACGTTCTTTCTTCCCTGGTAATCTCCAAAATCCATCAGCCCCAGTTTCTTTCACGTTTCGACATTTTTTCATTAATATTAAAAAATATTGCTTGACAATTTGACATTTTTAGATTATATTGATGTTAATATTTGGAAAATTTAGGTAATTTTTTTATTTTATGTCGAATTAAAAATATTAAATTAATAGGGGTATTTGATATGTTAAATTTTGTTTTATGTGATGATAACGAATTAATTTTAACAAAGTTGTGCCAAATGCTAGAAGCTATTTTTATTAAAAACAATTTATCTGCGCAAATTGTCTTTTCTTCCACTAATTATGAAGAGATCTTAAAATATGTAAAAAATAATGAAGTAAATGTACTTTTTTTAGATATTGAATTAAAAGCGAAATTAACTGGAATTGAAATTGCAAATATTATACGAAAAGATAATAAAAATTTATATCTAATTTTTACAACAGGTCATTTAGAATATGGATTAGTTGCTTATCAATGTAAAACATTTGATTATTTATCAAAACCAATAACTTTAGAAAGATTAGAAGCTACTATATTGAGATTGTTTGAAGATATTTCATATAGTCCTAATAAATTTTTGAAGATTAAAAGTTGCAATACAGTAATCAATTTAGATTCTATTCATTTTATAAAAAAAGATGGTATGAAATTAATTTTTTATACTGATACCCGCGAATACCAAATTTATAGTTCTTTTAGTAAAATCTCTGAATTGTTGCCAAATAATTTTATAAGGTGCCATAAATCTTATATTATAAATATTAATAAAATAACAAATATTCAGGCTAGTCTTAATACCGTACTATTTGAACATGATAAATGCTATATCGGACCTAAATATAAAAATAATTTAATGGAGGTTTTAGAAAAATGTTAGACACTTTTAATGCAGTTTGGACTGCACTTACAACTACTAATGAAGAATTAATTAAGGTACTACTGATACCTTGTAATTTTATTGAAATTACAATTACTATGTTATTATCTATAACTTTGCTAAAGATAGAAGCAACAAAAAAGCAAAAAATCCTTTACATTATTTCTTTCTATCTTTTTACACTTATTACAAACTTTATGATACCAAATCCATATAAAGTTATATTAAACATCTTAATATCTCCTATATTATTTTATTATGTTTTTAAAACTACTGTCTTAAAGTCAATATTATCTGAACTTATACCTATGATTATTGGATCAATTTTGGAAACTATATTTTTGAAATTGTATTTTTTAGCTTTCGGAATATCCAAAGAAATAGCATACTCTATTCCAATATATAGATTTTCGTCCATTTTCATTAACTACATGATATTATATGTTCTGTATATAATTAGTAAAAGAAATAATTTAAATATAACAATTTTAGACAATATGGATAAGAAAACTAAAATATTACTGATTGTTAATTCAGCTTTTATGTTACTATCATTTGCTTTGCAAGCAATTTTGGTTTCTTTCTATATTGATAATCTTCCTATATACATTACATTATTGTCTTTGTCTATTTTGCTTAGTTACTACTGTATTAGCTTTTATAGCTTACTTAAAACTACAAGCTTACAACAAACAAGACAAGCTTTAGAACAAACTCAGCAATATAATAAAACCTTATGTATTTTGCACGATAATATACGATGTTTTAAACATGACTATAATAATGTGATTACAACAATTGGTGGGTATGTCCAATCAGAGGATATAGAAGGGTTAAAAAAATACTACTCCCAATTACTTGCAGATTGTTCTAGGTCAAATAATCTCTCGACATTAAGTCCTGAAGTTATTAATGAGCCAGCTATATATAGTTTACTTACAAATAAATATCATAAAGCTAACGAATTGGGTATAGATATTAATATCGAAGCTTTTCTTGACTTTCATAAATTGAATATGAAAATATATGAATTTACAAAAATACTTGGAATACTTCTTGATAATGCGATAGAAGCTGCACAGGAATGTGAGAAGAAGATTATAAATGTTACAATCTGTAAAGATTTCAAGGTGAATAGGCAATTATTGGTTATTGAAAATACATATAAAGATAAAAGTATAGATACAGAAAAAATCTATGAAAAGGGCTTTTCTTCTAAATTAAATAACACAGGCTTAGGTTTATGGGAAACAAGACAAATCTTAAAAAGAAATAACAACTTAAATTTATTTACTACCAAAAATAATGAATTCTTTAAACAACAATTGGAGATATATTGTTAAGCTTTAGCATATTTTTATAATTAAAAAATCGAAAGATACTTAATGTATAAATTAAATATCTTTCTTTTTAAACATTTTTTTTAGTTGTCTAATCTTTTTTTACTAATGAAGCTGGCATCTTAGGTTGATGAAAAACCCAAAATACACCACCACACGCTGTATTACTACATTTAGCATATTTTTCTGCTACCTTTGCTAAAAATTTAAACATATAAATTCCCCCTTTATATATTTTTATATAATAAGAAAGAAATATCTTTCTCAATTATTTACTAATATTACAATAAACTTCATATCCGTATTTATTATTTGTTAATTTATATGCAAATCTAGTAATTGTAACTGTTTCAAATAACACCCCGATGATTATTAAATTGGATATTATTGTATCTGGTATAAATAGTGCAACTATTAATTCGATTGTAACTACTATGAATGATAAAATTTGTTTTTGCTTTCTTTCTTTTTTTCTTAGAATAGGCACATTTTCTGTATCTGCTGGTGCATATAGTTTTATCATTATAATGGCAAACATCCATAAAATAGCAATACAAATATATTTTATTTCATTAACTTGAAAATCTATATATTTTGCCAAAATTGCAGGTCCACAAAACATTAATGTTGTACTTGTAATACATCCAATATGAGTCTTTGCATGAAGTCCACCTGCAAAACTTCTGTATGTCCCTATTAATAGAATACTTAAAAGTGTTAAGTTGCCCACTCCCAGTAAGTAGCCTATTGCTATTACAATAAATATCTTTGGTATTTCACCTATAATATTTTGTAATCCATAATTTATTGCTTCTAGCCTATCTTTGTCGAGTTCTGGCATTTCTTTTGAAATTCTTTTAGTTAGATATGAGCAAAATTTTTCTATCATTTTGTCACCTCTTTCTTTCTGAACTCATAATATTATTTTTTTCGACAACATTTTCTTTTTTTATATAAAATGCGACAAAAACGATATGAAAATTTATTATTCTATTTTCATATCGTTTTTTTATGTTTTTATAAAATTTACATAACTTTTTTATAGTGTGATACCTTCTATAATCTTCCAACTTCCCTCTTTATTAGGTATTGATTTAAAAACCATTTCTTCTTTTGTAATAGGATGTTTAATGCAAAGTTTATATGCCCACAATGCAATTTGCTTTCCATGACCTCTTCCTCCATACTTTTGATCTCCATATATGCTATGATCTCTACTAGAAAGTTGTACTCTTATTTGATGGTGTCTTCCTGTATGTAGATTAATTTTAAGTACAGATAAATTAATTTCTTCGTCATATTTTAAAACTTCATAATCTAATACTGCAAGCTTTGCATTTTTTGTTTGCTCTTTTACAACTTTGCTCATATTATTTCTTTCATTTTTCAATAAATAATCTTGCAAAGTGTCAGCTTCATTTTCCATTTTCCCATTTACAATTACTAAATACGTTTTCTTAAACTCTTTCATTCTAACTTGCTCACTTAGCCTTGAGGCAGCTTTAGATGTTTTTGCAAATACCATTACTCCTCCTACTGGTCTATCTAATCTGTGAACTAAGCCTAGATAAACATTTCCAGGTTTATTGTATTTTTCTTTAATATAACCTTTTATAATTGTAAGCATATCCATATCTCCAGTTTTATCTCCTTGTGATGGAATATTTACTGGTTTTTCTACTACTATAATATGATTGTCTTCATATATTACATTTAATTTTTCCATATTTTTATTATTTCTCCCATTTTCCAAAGATTCCACATGGCAGTATTAAATTAGACCCTGTCATAGGAAGCCCAATTTCTCCATTACTTAATTTTCCTTTATATTTTTTGTCTATATTTAATCTTAATATGTTTTCTAGAACAGTACTTGAAATTCCAGTTGTATATGAATTTATTAAAAAGAATAATGGATTATCAGATAATACTTTTGAACATAGCTCAACTAGTTCACAAATGTTTTCTTCAAATTTCCAAACTTCTCCATTTGCACCTCTACCATAAGAAGGTGGATCCATAATTATAGCATCATATTTATTGCCCCTTCTTATTTCACGATTTACAAATTTAACAACATCATCAACTATATATCTTACCTTTCTATCTTGAAGATTAGATGATATTACATTTTCTTTTGCCCAAGCAACCATACCCTTTGAACTATCTACATGGCATACACTAGCACCTGCCCAAAGACAAGCAACTGTAGCTCCGCCAGTATATGCAAATAAATTTAGCACTTTAATTTCTCTATTACTATTTTTTATTTTGCTAATCATCCAATCCCAATTTACCGCTTGTTCTGGAAATAACCCTGTGTGTTTAAATCCCATAGGCTTAATATTAAAAGTTAAATCTTTATATTTTATTTGCCATTTATCTGGAATTTTCTTATTATATTTCCACATTCCTCCACCAGTATTACTTCTTATGTATTTTGCATTTACTTTATTCCACTTTTCTTCAAAAGACTTGTCCTTCCAAATAATTTGTGGATCTGGTCTTACAAGATAAACATCTTTCCATCTTTCTAATTTTTCTCCATTTGCCATATCTAATATTTCATAGTCTTTCCAATTATTTGCTATATTCATTTTTATAATTTATGTTAGTTATAATCTCTAACATAATCTCCTCTCTTATTTATTTTAATATATATTTCTAGGTATAAAACAAATTTCACACTTTAATTTTTGGAATTAATTGTTTATTTAAAATTGTCTTAATATATTAATGAAACTATTAATTAAGAATATATCTGTTACAATTAGCAAAATTCCTAAAAATAACATAATAGTAATAAATTTATACTTTTTTAAAAATGCAAGAATTGAAATTTGTTTGTCCTCCTTATTTCTAAGGCACCGCCGGAGCAATCCGGCTGATGCCAAAATTACTCCGACCAAACAGGTCAGAAATTATTTCT
>USCV01000029.1 GCA_900553225.1 uncultured Clostridium sp.
GAGAATTATTAATAATAAATCATATAATCAATTTCTGGGAAGATGCAATCCTTTTTTTGTATTGATTTTAAAAATTCTCTATCAATATTATTATCTTTTATTTGTTCATATAATTTAGTAAATCTTCCAATATGATCTTTAATTCTCTTTTTTGCGTAATCTACCATTGTTCCGTTTGTTATAATGAAAAGCCAGTCACTACTTTGAGCAAGTAACAATTCACGAGCACATTGATTTAATGCAGATTTTTTTAACTTATTTTGTTCATTAGGAAATAAATGACAAAGCTCAACCATTCTATCTCCTGCAACATGTAAATGTCTATGAATATAGTCGTTACTTGGATTAAGCCATACTTCACTATAACCGTTTGCACCCCAACTTGAACGGCAAGGAGTTGCCTCTTGCATTAAAGGAAATTTATCTATATATTCACCTGGAGTTATTAATTTGAAAATATCCTGATCAAAGTAAATCTTTTTAAATAAGATATACAACCAATATGGTCCTTCATACCACCAATGACCATAAAGTTCAGCATCATATGGACATAAAATAATAGGTGGTTTTTCCATAAGTGAAGATAGATGATTTATTTGAGAGATTCTACTATCTAAAAAATGTCCGGACTGTCTTTCAGCAGAATCTTTTGCCCACTGCAGATTGTAGTATTCTTTGCTCTCCGTTTTTCCTGTAATACGATAATATTTTATTCCAGTATGAACTCTTGCTCCATTAGATGCTATATATGGTTTTATATATTCATAATCAGCATCATAGCCAATATCTCGGTAAAATTCACGGTAATTATAATCTCCAGGATAGCCATTAATTGAGCTCCAAACTTGTCTTGAAGATTCAATATCACGTCCAAAAGCTATAACACCTTTTGGTGAAACGATAGGAGCAAATGTTCCATAAACAGGAGTAGGGTCAGCATATAAAATACCATGTGATTCTGTAATAATATATTCTATTCCAAACTCTTTTAAAAACTCGTCTGCTTCAGGGATGTAACCACATTCAGGAAGCCATATTCCACGAGGATTTTTCCCAAAATATTTTTTGTAAGTTTGTACACCTACTCCAATTTGAGCTTTTATTGTCTGCAGAGTAGTATAGAGAATTGGAAAATAACCATGTGTTGCTCCACATGTTATTATTTCCAAAACTCCAATATCTTGAAAATGTTTAAATGCTGAAATTAAATTACATTCATATACATCTTTAAATAAATGTAAGTCATTTGAATATTTTTGAACATAATATTTTGATAAGCTGTTTAAATGCTCATCATAAACAGTTCTTTTTACCTCTTTTTTTGCAAGTTCAATATGTTTTCTTAAATATTTTATATAACGCCTTTGAAGTAACTTATTATCAAGCATATTTAAAAGCGGAGGCGTAATAGACATTGTAATTCTAAAGTCAACTTTTTCCTCCACTAATTTTTGAAAGTTTGTAAGAAGTGGTAAGTATGTTTCAGAAATTGCTTCATAAAGCCACTGTTCTTCTAAATAATCTTCACTTTCTGGATGATGCACAAATGGTAGATGTGCATGTAAAACAAAACTAACATATCCTTTAGGTTGATTCATAATATATTTCTCCTTTGTGGTTTAACTAAATTTTAAATGATGAAGAGGTGCATGTAGAAGATGGATTTTTAAAATCATAATTTTGTATATTTTCTTCTGGATATATTTTTTCATATAAATCGTAAATATTATATATTTTCTCTATATTTTGTATAGAAAAAATTGAAGAGATATTTCTTTTTTCTCTTTTATTTGTTTTAACATTCTTAAAATATACAGAATTATTTAATATATTAAACAAAATATGGTCATTTGGAGCATCCATTTCATTAGACGAACTAATATATATATAATCACTGCTTTCATCAACTTTTTTGTAATTTTTATATTTTCTACCAAGTTCTATTTTATATGAACATTTAGCATCATTAACATGCAAATACCAACAGTTTGCAAAATCGTTTATTTCTACTTCAAATGTATAATTCATAGTCTCATTATGAATTAATAATACAGGTTTAGTTTCTATAAAAAAGTTTTCACCATATTTTTTTATAAATTCATTTTTATCATCGTCTGAGATGTCCCAGTAGACAAATAATGAATTTGGTGTTTGGGCTAGAAGTTTAACAGTAGTTTGATTATAACGGTATGGTAAGTCATAATATTCAAGTACTTCTATTTGTTTTTTTGTAGATGGTGAAGTTTTAGATTTTTTTGTGGCAGTACTTTTAGTAGTTTTCTTTTTGGTAGTTTCTTTTTTTGCTACTACCTTTTTTTCAGTAGTAGATTTATTTGTTTTTTTTGTGGCAGTACTTTTATTAGTAGAAGCAGATTTTTTTTTGCTATTTTCATTTGAGTTTTTTTTACTTGCTACCTCCTTTTTAACAGCTTGTTTTTTTATGTTGGAAGTTGCAGTTCTTTTCTCAGTCTTTTTTATTTTTTTTGTGTCTTCTGACACAACGATAGATTCTTTTTCTTTTGAATTTCTTGGCATAATTTCCTCCTTCGTGATATGTTTATATTTACTATAGTATATACTATATCAAAAGTTCTATAAATTCAAGTAGAATACATAACAAAATTTTTAAAAAATATATCGAAATATGTTTACTTTTACCAAAAAGTTGTATAAAATAAAGAAAAAGTTATAAATTATATTCAAAAGAAAAATGAAAGGGGATTTTAACCTATGAAAATATTAATGCTTACATGGGAATATCCGCCAAGAATAGTTGGAGGAATTGCGAGGGTAGTACATGATTTGTCACAAAGATTAATTAAAGATGGACATGAAGTTACAGTAATTACCTATAAAGATGGAGATGCACCAGAATATGAAAGCGATAAAGGAGTGCAAGTCTATAGAATTGAAAACTATATGATTCGTCCAAACAATTTTATCGATTGGATTATGCAAATGAATTTTAACATGATTGCAAAAGCAAATGAATTAATTGCAAATGGAGAAAAATTCGATACAATACATGCACATGATTGGCTTGTTGCATATGCTGCAAAAACATTAAAACATTCTTATAATATTCCACTTGTTTCAACTATTCATGCAACTGAAAGCGGTAGAAACAGTGGAATTCATGATGAGGTGCAAAGATATATAAACGATACAGAATGGCTTCTTACTTATGAGTCTTCTGAAGTAATTGTTAATAGTAATTATATGAAATGTGAGCTTCAAAGATTGTTTGGACTTCCTTTTGAAAAAATAAATGTTGTTCCAAATGGTATAAATATTAATAATTTCGCAGGAATCGAGAGAGACTATGAATTTAGAAGACAATATGCAATGGATAATGAAAAAATTATTCTATATGTTGGAAGATTAGTATATGAAAAAGGAATACAAAATTTAATATCTGCAATGCCAAAAATTCTAAATGGATATCATGATTCTAAATTGATTATTGCTGGAAAAGGTGGAATGCTTGATGAGCTTAAAGCACAAGCAAATTCAATGGGACTGGGAGATAAAGTTTATTTTACAGGTTATTTAAACGCAAAACAAGTTCAAAAAATGTATAAATGTGCAGATGTAGCTGTATTTCCAAGCACATATGAACCATTTGGAATTGTAGCTTTAGAGGCAATGCTTGCAGGAGTTCCAACAGTTGTATCAGATGTTGGAGGATTAAATGAAATAATTGAGCACGGGGTAAATGGAATGAAAAGTTATGCTGGAAACAGTAATTCGATTGCAGATTCTGTATTAAGCTTATTATATGATCACAAATTATCTGCTAATATTTCAAAAAATGCAAAAAATAAAGTTAAAGAACAATTTAATTGGAATAAAATAGCTCAAGATACACACTTTATATATGAAAAGGCAATTTGTCAAACAATGGCAGAAAAACAAGCAAGACAAATAGAACAAGAAAATGCAAAAAAGACTTCAAAAGCAAAAAATACAGATAAGGAAATTACAAAATTATTAAGTTTCAAAAAAAGGCATGCGTATGCTTAAATAAATTGAATAAGAGGAGAGAAAGTATAGTATGAATGTATATGATACTGCAAATCGTTTAGCATATGAGATAAAGGAATCTAAGGAGTATAAATTATTTGAAGAGGCAAAGCAAAAAATAAGCCAAAATCCAGAATTAAAATCAAAAATAGATGAATTTGAAAAGGTAAGATATGATGCTCAAGTTTTATCTATAAAATCTGGTGAAAATGATGGAGAAAAAATAAAGAAATTACAAGAGTTGTACAATATATTAATAAAAGATAAAGAAATAAAAGAATATTTCGATTTAGAAGTTAAATTTAATCTTATGATTGCAGATGTAAATAAAATTATAGCAGAAGCAATAAAAAATGTATTAAAATAAATAATAGAAAGTCACATCTATGTTTGGACAATGATGTGACTATTCTTTTTTATAAAGGGGGATAAATATGGAATATGTAATTGTAATTATTGTGAGTATAGTACTTTTGAGCATTTTAGCACTAGTTTACGATTTTAAAATAAGCAAAATTAAAAAGTTGAAAGAACTCGGATTTTCAAAAAAATTAAATGAAATTACCAATAAACTACCAGAAAATAAAGTGGTGTGTGAAGAAATTTTAAAACAATTACATAATGAAAACAACGTAAAAGTAGTGGAAAATCAAGACAAAAATGCAAAGGCAAGTTTATATATTGTTGTAACCAACACAATAAGCATTGCAAATATTAAGGAGTCTTGTAGTAGAATTCAAACAATAGCACATGAATGCATACACTCTATTCAAAATAAAAAAATATTAATGTTTAATTTTATTTATTCTAATATTTATATACTATACTTCACAATAATATGTATACTTACGATATTTAATAAAGTATCTAATCCTATGCTTCAAATTTTTATTTTAACATTACTAAGTTTTATTTACTATAAAGTAAGAAGCTATCTGGAAATAGATGCAATGACAGAAGCTCCGTATGTTGCCAAAGAATACATGGAAAATAGCAACTTGCTTAAAAAAGAAGAAATTGATGAAATAATGAACTGCTATAAAACAATTAATAATATAGGGATAAAAATGGTAAACTTACAATTTTTTGCAAATTGCATTTTAAAAATTATTATCTATTCAGTTATTTGTCTAATATAAACTATTGAAGATATGCTTTCATATAGAGTAATAGCACTTGAAAAAAGAAAAAAAGTATTATACAATATGAAAAAAGTAAAAATAGGAGAGATTTATGAACAAAAAATGGGAATGCTATCAAACGGATGAAGAAAAAGTAAAAAAAATGGCCAAAGAATATAATATTAGTCCATTAATTGCAACAATATTAGTAAATAAAAACTTAGAAGAAAAAAAAGATATTGATAAATTTTTAAACCCAACAAGAAACGATTTTTATGATCCATATTTAATGCCAGATATGGAAATCGCTATAAATAGAATTATAGAAGCTATAGAAAAAAGAGAAAAAATAATAATTTATGGTGATTATGATGTTGATGGAATTACAAGTATTACTGTACTAAAAAAGTTTCTTCTTGAAAGAGGAGCAATAGTTGATGATTATATTCCAAATAGATTAGATGAAGGATATGGATTAAATAAGGAAGCAATTAAAAAAATTGTAGAAGAGAAATATACTTTAATGATAACAGTAGATTGTGGAATTTCAGGAATAGATGAAGTAGAATATGCAAATAGTTTAGGACTGGAAACTATTATTACAGATCATCATGAACAGGCAGAAAAACTGCCTCGAGCATTAGCAGTTGTTGATGCAAAAAGAAAAGACAATAAATATCCATTTAATCAGCTTGCTGGAGTTGGTGTTGTCTTTAAATTAATTCAAGGTATTGGAATTAAATTAAATTTAGAAGAAAAAGAATATTTAAAATTTTTGGATTTAGTTTGTGTTGGAACAATTTCAGATATTGTTCCATTAGTTGATGAAAATAGAGTTATCGCAAAACTTGGACTTAAGCTAGTTAAAGTAACCCAAAATATTGGACTTAAAACTTTATTAAATAGTATTGGTTATAAAAATATAGATTCAACATGTGTATCATTTGGTTTAGCACCAAGAATTAATGCATGTGGTAGAATGGGACATCAAGAAGAAGCATTAAAATTATTTTTAACTGAGGATCCTAATGAGGCTGGAAGAATAGCCAATAAATTAAATGAATATAATAGAGAAAGACAGGAAAAAGAGAAAAAAATATTTACTGAAGCTTTAGAAATGATAAAAAATGATAAAAATGATAAACCATGTATTATTTTAGCAGGTGAAAATTGGCATCATGGTGTAATTGGCATTGTAGCTTCAAAAGTAACCGAAATGTACTTTAAACCAAGTATATTAATTTGCCTTGAAGATGATGAAGGAAAAGGTTCTGGAAGAAGTATTCCAGGATTTGACCTGCATGAAGCATTAAGTAAATGTGATAAATATATTAAAAAGTTTGGTGGACATTCTATGGCAATAGGAATTACTATCAAAAAAGATGAATTTTCAAAATTTAAAGAACAATTTGAAGAATATGCAAGTAGTTGCAATATTGATAAAATTGTTCCAGTTATTCATATTGATGAAGAAGTTTCACTAAGAAATATAAACAAAGAAGTTGTAAAAGAATTATCTTTATTAGAACCATTTGGTGAAGGAAATAAAATGCCATTATTTTTATATAAAAATTTAAAAATTCATTCTATAAGAGCGCTATCAGAAGGAAAACATTTGAAGTTAACATTAAAGGATGATAATTATATGATAGATGCAATAGGATTTAATATGGGTGAACTTGCAAATGAATATTTAATTGGAAATAAAGTTGACATTGTAGGAACACTTGAAATAAATAATTTTAATAATAACGATAATATACAAATAAATTTAAAAGATATTAGAAAATCATATTAGAAATGAGAGGGGGATAATATGTCTAAAGTTAAAGATGTTACAATTGATGATATTATAGTGAAAGTTAAAGAAAAAAATAGACGTGCAGATATTAAAATAATAAAGAGAGCTTATGAATTTGCTAAATTGCATCATGGTGATCAACTAAGAAAATCAGGTGAGCCATATATTATTCATCCAATACAAGTTGCATATATTTTAGCAGATATAGGCCTTGATGAAAGCACAATTTGTGCTGCCCTGCTTCATGATGTTGTAGAAGACACACCTGTAACACATCAAGATATAGAAAAAAATTTTGGCAGTGAAATTGCAGAAATGGTTGAAGGAGTTACAAAGCTTGGAAAACTAAAATATACTTCAATGGAAGAACAACAAGTAGAAAACTATAGAAAAATGTTTTTAGCAATGGGAAAAGATATTAGAGTAATTTTAATTAAACTTGCTGATAGACTTCATAATATGAGAACATTAAAACATCTAAGACCAGAAAGACAAATTGCAATATCTCAAGAAACAATGGACTTATATGCACCACTTGCAAACCGTTTAGGTTTATATTCTGTTAAATGGGAACTTGAAGATTTAGCTTTTAAATATTTATATCCAGAGGAATATCATGAATTAGTTGAAGGAATAAATAAAAAAAGAGAAGAAAGACTTAAATTCATTGAAAAAATTATGGATGAAATTAGAGTACAATTGAAAAAACAAAAAATTGAAGCAGAAGTAACAGGAAGAGCAAAGCACTTATATAGTATTTATAGAAAAATGAGAAGAGATAATAAAACATTAGACCAAATTTACGATTTATTTGCATTAAGAATTTTAGTTAATTCTGTAAAAGACTGTTATGCTGCTTTAGGTGTGGTACATGAACTTTATAATCCGATGCCAGGAAGATTTAAAGATTATATTGCTGTTCCAAAACCTAATATGTATCAATCATTACATACAACACTAATTGGTGAAAAGGGAACACCTTTTGAAGTACAAATTCGTACATGGGATATGCATCGCATTGCTGAATATGGTATTGCTGCGCACTGGGCATATAAAGAGGCTAATAAAGATAAAAAAACTGCAGTTACTGTAAATGAAGATAAGCTTGCTTGGCTTCGTGAAACATTAGAATGGCAAAAAGATATGCAAGATCCACGGAGAGTTTTTAAATACACTTAAAACAGAACTTTTTGAAGATGAAGTATATGTGTTTACACCAAAAGGTCAAATTAAAGTATTACCAAGAGGAAGTACGCCAATTGACTTTGCATATAATATTCATGCTGAAATTGGTCATCATATGGTTGGAGCAAAAATTAATAGTAAAATGATGCCAATTATCACACATTTGCATAATGGAGATATTGTAGAAATTATTACGTCAGATCAAGCTAAAGGGCCAAGCAGAGATTGGCTTAAGTTTGTAAAAAGTTCTAGTGCAAAAAATAAAATAAAAGGTTGGTTTAAGAAAAATCAAAGAGAAGAAAATATTGAAAAAGGTAAAGATTCAATTGAGAAAGAAATAAAAAGGTTATCACTTGACCATTCAAAAATATATAAACCTGAATTTATAAATGCAGCTCTTAACAGATATAAATTCAATTCTATCGATGATATGTATGCAAGTGTTGGATTTGGAGCAATATCAGCTGGAAAAATTATTGCTAGAATATTAGAAGAATATAGAAAAGAAAATAATGAAGAAAATTTAGAAGCTAAACTTGAGGAATTATCAAAAGAAAGAGTTATTCATTCAAAACCATCTAGTGTTGGAGTTGTAGTAGAAGGAATTGATAATTGCTTGGTTAGATTATCTAAGTGCTGTAGTCCCGTACCAGGTGATGAAATAGTTGGCTTTATAACAAGAGGTAGAGGAGTGTCAGTTCATAGAAAAGATTGTGTAAATATGAAAGATTTAATTTCACAAGCTGGAAGAATGATTGATGTTTATTGGTATAATGAACAAAAAGCTTCTTATGCAGTAGAAATTGAGATTTTTGCAAATGATAGAAATGGATTACTTGCAGATATTATTAGCCAAATTGGAAATAGTAATTGCAAACTTCTTGCTGTTAATTCAAAAGCTAATAAAGAGAGAATTGCAGTAACTGATGTTACAATTCAGGTTGAAAATTTAGATGAACTTAACAAAATATTAAAAACACTTAGAAGAGTGGATAGTGTTTATGAGGTGAAAAGAAAAAAATAGGAGAGGAAAAAATGATACTAAAGAGAATAAAGGTTCTTACAGAACTTAATGATTATACTAATTGTTATATTGTTCAAGATGAAAAAAGTAAAGAAACTATGGTTATTGATCCAGGTGGAGAAGTTGAAAAAATTGTAGAAATGCTAGATATTATTGAAGCAAAAGTAAAGTACATTTATTTAACTCATTGCCATGCTGATCATGCAGGTGGAGTTAATAAATTAAAAAAAATAAAAGGTGGAAAAGTTTTAATTCATAGATTTGATGCAGAAGGTCTTTCGAATGATGCAATTTGTCTTGGTACATACATAGGGATGGAACCAATTTCTTTAGAAGCTGATTCGAGAATTGATGATAATGATATTATTCATATTGGAAACATCGAGTTTAAAGTTATTCATACGCCAGGACATACTAAAGGTGGGACTTGTTTATATTGCAAAGAGGAGAGTTTATTGTTTTCAGGTGATACTTTGTTTCGTGGAACTTGGGGTAGAACAGATCTCCCTACTGGTAGTTTTGAAGATATTATTAATTCAATTATGAAGAAATTAATGGTTTTGCCTGATGAAACTATCTGCTATCCTGGACATGGTAAGTCTACAAAAATTTTTGAAGAAAAACCTATCTATTTGGAACTTGAAGCACGTAGAGATTAAGCTTTAATTATTTTTATGGTTTGAAAATAAAAAATATAAAGGAAGGATGTGGTTATTGTATGTTAATACAAAAACCTAAAGGAACTAAAGATTTATTGCCAAATGAGTCATACAAATGGCAATATATTGAACAAGTTGTAAAAGATATTTTAGAAAATTATGGCTATAATGAAATTAGAGTGCCTGTTTTTGAACATACAGAACTTTTTCAAAGAGGTGTTGGCGAAACTACTGATGTTGTTCAAAAAGAAATGTATACTTTTGAAGATAAGGGTGGAAGAAGCATTACTTTAAGACCTGAGGGAACTGCAGGAGTTGTAAGATCTTACATTGAAAATGGCATGTCTAGTATGCCGTCACCTGTAAAGCTATGGTATAATATGGCAATGTATAGATACGAAAATGTTCAAAAAGGAAGATTAAGAGAATTCCACCAAATTGGTGCTGAGATGTTTGCATCTGGTTCATATATGGCTGATGTTGAGATGATTTTAATGGCATCTGAAATTTTTAAAAGCTTAAATATTCCAGATATTGAACTTAATATAAATAGTATTGGCTGCCTAGAGTGTAGGAAAAATTATCAAGAAGCTTTGAAAAAATTTATTAAACCAAATCTTGATAAATATTGTGATACTTGTAAAACGAGATTCGATAAAAATCCAATGAGAATTCTAGACTGCAAAGAAAAACAATGCAAGCATTTAAATGAAGGTGCTCCAATCATTTTAGATTATTTATGCGATGAATGTAAAGAACATTTTGAAAATGTTAAAGATTTGCTTACTAAATTAGGTGTTAATTTCGTAGTAGACCCTGGCATTGTAAGAGGATTAGATTATTATACTAAAACTGTTTTTGAATTTATTTCTAAAACAGAAGGTTATACAGTCCTTGCAGGTGGAAGATATGATGGTTTAGTTTCACAATTAGGAGGACAAGATACTAAAGCAATTGGATTTGCTACTGGTATGGAGAGACTTGTAGAAGTTTATGAAAAGTATAATAAAGATAATTTAGTAAAACCAAAAGAGCTATTAGTTTATGTAGCAAATCTAGGTGATAATGCTAATGTGTTTGCAACTAAATTGGTGTATGAACTAAGAAAAAATAATGTATATGCATTAAAGGATATTTCTGGTAGAAGTTTTAAAGCACAATTAAAATATGCAGATAAACAAAATAGTAAATATGTTATTATAATTGGTGATGATGAGATTAATACTAGAAAGGCCAAAATTAAGAATATGGATACTGGAAATGAAGAATTAATTCCATTAGAAATAAATGAAATATTAGAATTTATAAAAAAATAATAAAATATATCATATTTTTCTTGAGCCCTGAATATATATATTTATAAGGACTTGGACAAAGGAGAAAGATATGGTAAATGTAACAGTTGTAAAAGGAAAAGATGTAATAAAATATCTAGTAAGAATAATGGTTGTAATGATTTTGATTTTTATTCTTGCTAGATATTTTTGTAGCTTAAAAGAAACTACTATGGCTACTGAAATAAAAGATAAAGAAGACTCAAGCTATATTTCTTGTTTGGAAGAAACAATTCAAGTAGCTAAACAAATTAAACAACAGGAAAATAAAGAAACAAAAGAAAACAGTAAAATAAATTCTAAAGAACCTGTTAAAGCAATTCTATCTAGAGAATTAGGTTTTATAGATTCTATCACTAAAAATGATGCTACTGTAATAAAATTGGGAAATGAAGAATCAAGTATTACTTTTGAAAATAATGAAAGTAAGGAAAATAGTGAGAATTCACAAGAAATTCAAAAAGCAGAAGAAAATGTGCAAACAGAAGTAGTTAAAAATAATGTACCAAATAAGTATACAAATACATATAATGATGTTCAGATTAAAAATGAAACTGGAATTACTATTACTAATGATATGTTAAATTATGATTTATCAATTAATACTAATAATGTCATGATTTTTCATACACATACCTGTGAAAGTTATACATCTAGTGAAAAAAATAAGTATGATCAATCAAGTACTTTTAGAACAACTGATTTGAATTTTACAGTATCAAAAGTCGGAGATGAACTTACAAATCAGCTTAAATCTTATGGTTATAATGTTATACATGATAAAACCTATCATGATTATCCAGCTTATTCGGGTTCATATGGAAGATCTCTTACTACTGTTCAAAATTTACTTAAAGCGAATTCAAATACTGATGTGATTTTTGATATTCATAGAGATGCTATTGGGGATAGTTCATATGCACCAAAAGTTAAAATTGGAGATGAATATGCAGCTCAACTTATGTTCGTTATTGGAACTAACGAGTCTGGACTATATCATCCAAATTGGATTCAAAATTTAAAATTTGCAATTAAAGTGCAGGAAAAAGCAAATGAGCTTTATCCAGGACTTTTTAAACCAATTGTTGTTAGAAGCTCTAGATATAATCAGCATGTTTCTAAGTGTGCAAGTATTATTGAAGTTGGTGCAACTGGAAATACTTTGGAGGAAGCAAATACTAGTATGAAATATTTAAGCAAGGTGCTTAGTGAAGTACTTAAGTAAAATTAAATAAAAGGATGAAAGGAAATTTGATTATTAGAAAATTTAGACTTTTAAATTTTTCCTATTTTAATCTTGAATTGAGATCACTTTTAATATAGAATTGCATTATATAATATAAAAGTAATGGAGGAATTTAATATGTCTAATTTAAAAGTTGATTTTGAAAACGTTAATTTAAATGAAAGAAAAATTTTGTCTTACGCTAATAAAGTCGAAGAAATACATAATAAATTAAATGAAAACGCTAATAAAAAAGATGAATTTTTAGGATGGTTAGAACTTCCTAATAATTATGATAAAAAAGAGTTCGAAAAAATAAAAAAATGCAGCAAAGAAATTCAAGAAAGCTCTGATATCCTTCTTGTAATAGGAATTGGTGGTTCTTATCTTGGAGCTAGAGCTGTTATTGAATCACTTACTAATACTTTTTATAATATGCTAGATAAAAATTCAAGAAAAACTCCTCAAATTTTATATATTGGAAACAATCTAAGTTCTAATTATTTAAACGATTTAGTGGATTTAATTGGAGATAGAGATTTATCTATTAATGTAATTTCTAAATCTGGTACTACAACAGAACCAGCAATTGCTTTCAGATTTTTTAGAGAATTTCTAGAATCTAAGTATGGTATAAAAGAAGCAAGAAAAAGAATTTACGTAACAACAGACAAAAAGAAAGGAGCTTTAAAAGAACTTGCAAAAGAGGAAAAATATACCTGTTTTGTTATTCCAGATAATGTGGGTGGTAGATATTCTGTTTTAACAGCTGTAGGTTTACTACCTATTGCAACTGCTGGTATTGATATAGATTTACTTATGGAAGGTGCAAAATTTGCATGCGATAGGTATGCAGATTCTAATTTGAAATATAATGAATGTTATCGCTATGCAGTTATAAGAAATTTGCTATATAGTAACGAAAAAAATATTGAATTATTAGTTACATATGAACCAAAATTACAATATTTTATAGAATGGTGGAAACAATTATATGGTGAAAGTGAAGGGAAAGATTTTAAAGGAATTTTCCCTTCTGGAGCTATTTTCACAACTGATCTACATTCTTTAGGACAATATATTCAAGAAGGAAGAAGAAACTTATTTGAAACAGTAATAAATATAGAAAAAGTTGATAATGATATTGAAATTAATGCTGATGAAGATAATTTAGATGGATTGAATTATCTTGCAGGAAAAAAACTCTCATTCGTAAACAAAAAAGCAATGCAAGGAACAATAAAGGCACATGTAGATGGTGATGTTCCAAATATCTTAATTACTATAGATGAACTAAATTCTCATACAATTGGACAATTAATTTACTTTTTCGAAAAAGCTTGTGCAGTATCTGGTATGTTACTTGGAGTAAATCCATTTAACCAACCAGGAGTAGAAAAATATAAAACAAATATGTTTAAATTATTAGAAAAACCTGGATATTAAAGAAAAGAGAAGATAAAAAGCCTCAGAGTAGTATAATAAACTAGAGGCTTTTTATTGTTAAAAATAATAAAAAATAGTAGACATTGCTTTTAATTTTACGATATAATGTTTTTGAAAAAATAAAATGTAATATTAGGTGATAGATAATAAACTAATAACTATTCAAATGAATAACAAATATAAAATGGAAAGGACAAATAAACTGTGAAAGTGGTATGTCAAAGAGTAAAAGAGGCAATGGTGAGAGTAAACAATGAAATAGTGGGTTCTATAAATGAAGGTTTACTAATTCTTGTTGGATTTAATAAAGAAGATACTATAAAAAATATAGAAGAAATGAGTAAAAAAATTGTCAATTTAAGAATATTTAATGATGATAGCGGTGTTATGAATTTATCACTATTAGATAAAGATTACTCTATTTTATCAGTATCTCAATTTACACTTTATGCTGATACGAAAAAAGGGAATCGCCCAAGTTACATAAATGCCATGAATGGAGACAATGCAAAACTCCTTTATGAAAAATTCAATGAAGAATTAAAAAAATATACTAAAAAAGTTGAAACTGGAATATTTAGAGCAGATATGAAAGTTTCGTTAATTAATGATGGACCAGTTACAATAATACTAGAAAAATAATTGAATTATAAATTAATATAGTTTATAATAAAAAACAATGAAAAAACAAAGCATTTATATTAAACTATTTTAAATAATATAAAAGGAGAAAAGAATGCCGAAAAAAAGTCAGAGGTATATAGATAAACAAATGAAAAAATACAAAAAAATAAGCGAATCTCAACAAGATTTAATGCCTGCTTTTTATATTGCATATAAAAAAGGTGATTTAGAATTGTTTTCTGAGTTTATTAAAGATAAAAAAGACAAATTTGTAAATGATTCATATGATGCAATTTATGTAGGAAAAGGAGATGAGAAATTTCTAGATAATCCTGAGAAAAAAGCTGAATTAATTGAGTTTTTTAATAAACAAAACATAAATTTAATATGTGAAAAATTTGGAATGGAATTTGGAAATAAGATAATGAAAGCATCTGAAGAAAATAAAATCAAGCCATTTGATACATATCTTATTAGTCAAGTAAAATTTAGTAATTCAAATGAAAATATGTTGAAGATTATGAATTATTTGATTGATCTTAGTTTAGATGAAAACCTAAAGGTTGGAATACATAGAACAGGTGGAAATTGTAGTGGAAAAACAATATTAAAAGATGGCCTAATTTTAACAGGTCATGCATCATCAGGAGTTTTTAAAAAAAGTTATGATGTTAGTGATATAGAAAATAATATTATTTTTTATGATGAAAATCCTGGATTGTTAATAAGTCAAATTGCTTTGGGAGGTAGTTATAAAAATTATACCCAAAGAGATGCAGACATAATGTTAGTAGCTATTCCAAAAGTAATTTTAAATAATAAAGAAAACAACATTATTTTAGAAAAAAAACCTCAAAATGTTTTAAATCCTGAGTATATAAAAGGATATGTAACTGTTGATGCTAAAAATAATGAAATGAAATCAATTACAGATAATCCATCCTTTTTAAAAGGATATTTAGACAAAGATGAAATAGAAACTATTCAAATGGCTAAGCAAATAGAAAATGAAGAAATAAAAGATAGTATAAAAAATAAAACAGAACAAAAACAGAGCACAGCCAATCAAACAGAAGCTTGGATGACAACATTAGAAAATTATTATAACAATACTCCTAAAGGATTAATAAAAAAAGTAACAGACTATTTAAAAAGAATTGTTAAAAGCCGAGACAAACATAATATAGATAAAATTGATAATAAAGATGAAAACGAAAGAGATTAAATTATGAAAGGGGAACTAACATTATGAGTGAAGCAAAAAATGAAATAACAGGACTATCTGATAAAGATGTAGAAGAGCAAATACAAAAAGGAAATATAAATAAATTGCCAAAAGATAATTTAAAAACAAATAAACAAATTATTTTTGACAATGTTTTTACACTATTTAATTTATATAATTTTATCATTGCACTATTTTTAATTTATGTAAAAGCATATACAAACGTATTTTTCTTTCTAATTATAACAATTAATGTATTAATAGGAATAGTCCAAGAAATTCATGGTAGAAATTTAGTAAAAAAATTAACTATTTTAAATAAATCTAAAACAACAGTTATTAGAAATGGAAAGGAAATAAAACTAGATACAGACGAAATTGTTTTAGGAGATATTATTATAATAAAACAAGGAGATCAGATTCCATCTGATTCTTACATTGTAAATGGAGAAATTGAAGTAAATGAAGCATTACTTACCGGGGAAACTGACGTTATTTTTAAACAAAAAAGTGACAAATTACTCTCAGGAAGCTATGCGGTAAGTGGAAGATGTTATGCAAAAGTTGAAAAGGTTGGAGCTGATAATTTTGCAAATAAAATTATAGATTCAGCTAAAAAACAAAAAGAAAATAATTCAGAACTAATAAATTCTATGAAAAAAGTTACTAGATTTACAAGCTTTGTAATAATTCCGATTGGAATAATATTATTTGTACAAGCATATATTACAAGACAATCAGACTTTACAACATCTGTTATTGCAACATCTGCCGCATTACTTGGAATGTTACCAAAAGGACTTGTATTATTAATTACAATAGCCTTAGAATCAGGAGTAATTAAATTGTCTAAAAAACAAGTACTAGTACAAGAATTATATAGTATGGAATCATTAGCACATATTGATACAATTTGTTTAGATAAAACAGGAACAATTACGACTGGAAAGATGAAAGTATCTGAAATCAAAATGTATGATGAAAAGATATTACCAAAAGATTTTAACGAAATGATGATAGCTTTTGTAAATGAAATGGAAGACAGTAACAGTACATTTAAAGCATTACAAAATCATTTTAAGGGTAGTACAATTTATGAAAAGGAAGATAATATTTCTTTCTCATCTGAAAGAAAATGGAGTTCTATATCTTTTAAAAATCTTGGCTCGATTGTAGTTGGAGCTCCAGAAAGATTGTTCGAAAAATCAAATGAAGATATACCAGATAGAATAATAGAATTACAAAAGCATGGAAAGAGAGTATTAAGCATTGCATACAGTGATAAAACAATATCAGAACCTGAATTACCAATGCTCAAAATTGTTGCTTCAGTAATATTAGAAGATCCATTAAGAAAAAATGCAAAGGAAATGCTTGGATACTTTAAACTACAAGGTATTGATGTAAAAATAATTTCAGGAGATAATGAACTTACAGTATCTAATATAGCAAAAACAGCAGGTCTTGAAAGCTATGATTCTTATATAGATTTATCAACTATAAAAAATGATGATGAAATAAAAGATTTGGTTAATAAATATAGCATTTTTGCAAGAGTACTACCGCACCAAAAGAGCATTATTGTAAAGGCACTACAAGAAAAAGGACACAAAGTTGCAATGACAGGAGATGGAGTAAACGATGTAATTGCCTTAAAAGAAGCGGATTGCAGTATCACACTTCCAGATGCAACGGATAGTGCAAAACAAGTATCTCAAATAGTATTGCTTAATTCCGATTTTAGTATATTAAAAGATGTATTAATGGAAGGCAGGAGAGTTGTTAATAATATAACAAATGTTGCAAAAATATTCTTTATTAAAACTATATATACAGTGTTATTATCAATATTTTGCTTTTTAACTAATATGGAGTTTCCATTCATACCAATTCAAATAACACTTATTGATTTAGCAATCGAAGCATACACATCATTCTTTATAACTTTTGAAAAGAATGAAAAAAAGATAAAAGGAACATTTTTGAAAACAGCTTTAACAAATGCTCTACCATTTGCTTTGGTAATAATGCTAAATATTGTATTTTTAACTGTTATGGGAACTAGATTTGGAATAGAATATAGTAGTTTAAAAACAATGATGTATTTATTAATTGGTTTTGTAAGTATTCTAGCTGTACAAGAAGTATGTACTCCATTTAATAAAATTCATGCATTTTTATTTAGCACAACAGCTGTTGGATTTTATACTGCGGTATTATTATTTCATAATATTTTAAAAGTGGATTTAATAGATAATAAAGCATTAATTATAACAGGAATTTCAGCTATTATAAGTTATGTATTGATTAATATAAAAAGAGTTATTTATAAAAAAATATTTAATTAAGAATGAAGCTCACACAAAATAACCTCTATTCATACAATATAAAAAAGTATGATTGGAGGTTACTTTTATGGACTATGAAATAATGATGAACGGAAATGTAAAAATTGGTACATATGCTCCAGAATTTGAAGCACAAACGACAATGGGAAATGTTAAGCTTAGCGACTATAAAGGAAAATGGTTAGTGCTATTTTCACATCCACGGAGACTTTACCCCCGTAAAGTCTTAATCTTTGGATGAATATATGAAAACGCTTGATATTGCTAATAAAATTCGGTGCCTAACAAGTTAGCCTAGAATGGAATAAAAATGGCACAAAATCAATCGTGAGGCAATTGATTAGGAAGATTTTTGAATAATGAAAGAATTTAAAGGAGTATGGATACCTTATGAAATATTTATAAATAAAAAATTAACTGATAAAGAAAAGTTTGTTTATTCAATGATTATTTTTTTAAGTAAAGAAAATGAATGTACAATTTCGAGTGCTTATATAGGCAATTTATAAAATATATGTAATGTACAAGTATCAAGAATAATAAATTCATTAAAGAAAAAGGGATATATAAATACAAAGATTATTTATAAAGAAAATTCAAAAGAAATAGCTTTAAGAAAAATACTACCTATTATCAAAAATGATAATACTTATAAACAAATTAATGTTAACCCTATTAACAGAAACACTAAAGATATATAAAATATATTAATAAAATAAATAATAAGAATAATTGGAAATTAGAAAATCAAAGAGATTATAGTAATTTTGATTTTAGAACACTTTATGCAAATAATTTTTAGAAAGGCACTTGCTTTTTCTATGAAAAAACATGTATATCTAATTGATATACACAAAATAAAATGTATATACGCTAAAAGCCACGCTTTTAGGTTATTAAATTGGGTTAGTATAACTCCCTGTTCCTGCAAAATTATCCGATGGATAATTTTGACAGAATAATTGAGTTTATGTTATTATAGGAATTAGATAAATAGTAATTTGAAAGTGAGATAATTTATGAAGAAATATATATTAAATCCTATTTCATTATTTTTTATAGGTGCTATTTTAGGAATAATAAGCAAATTATTGGATATACTTTTTGTTGGCAATTTATTTATGATGACACTTGGATATATGTTTTCAGATTTACCAATATGGGTACTATTAGGAATATTGATTTCGATATATAGTGATACAAGGAAAAAAGCAATGATAAATATATTTCCATTTTGTATAGGAATGCTAATTTCATACTATGTAACAGCAGAATTAACAAATGCAGTATATAGCTGGAATTTTATCAAAGGTTGGACAATATTTTCTTGTTTATCGCCTTTATTTGCTTATTTTACTTGGAAAACAAAAGAAGAAGGATTATTTGCCAAATTTATATCAATAGGACTTATTTTAGTAACAATTATTGGAAATTATATACTAGTTAGAACATTTACTATACCAGATTTAATAATAATACCTATAATCGTTTACTTCCTATTTATTAAAAAAGTTAAAAGATAAATTACAAGTTAGTAATTAGTTAGAAAAATAGTAATTTATATGGAGGATTGAAGTATGGAATTAAGAGAAGTTACAAAACA
>USCV01000030.1 GCA_900553225.1 uncultured Clostridium sp.
CCTCAGATGCTAGTACTGGATTTATTCTGCATAATCTTTCGCTTACATCTTTGTGTACTGTACTTTTACTTATTCCAAATTTTTTTGCTGCTCCTCTTACCGTATCTTTTGAATCTATTATATAATGTGCTAAATTTACAGCACGTTCTTCTATTGATATTCCTCTCATAAAAGCAAAACCTCCATACGAATACATTTGTTTAATTGTATTCGCACAGAGGTTTATTTATGAATTTTATTTTATTACTATTCTATTGTGCAAAAATTCCACGTCCCTATTGGCACTATTTGCATATAATTATATCTTCTCTTCTAGGTCCATTTCCTATCATTTTTATTGGGTGTTCTATTTTCTCTTTTATAAACTCAATATATTTTTTTCTCCCTTATTTATTTTTTTGCTTTTTTCTTTTTCCATAAGTTTATTTGTATTTCTATTCTCTTTTAAAACTTTAAATACACTTTCTAATATTAGCTTTACCATATGTTCAATTTCTTTTTTATCTTCTGGATTTACATTTATGTATCCATTTAAGATTATTCCTATTTTTTTTGCTGTTTCTACTCTAAAATCACTAGTTCTTTGAGCTTGTGTTTCCATTATGATTTCATATATCATGTTTATAAAATTTTCTCTTTGCTCTGGAGTTGTGTTCTTTAGCCAATCACTTACAATACCATTAAAAATCTCACTATTATTTGTAACTGTTGGTATTCTAATTAGCTTTGTAGGTTCAATCTCCCATGAATATATATCATGTTGCATAATACCTTTTTGAATACTCTTTACCACTTGATATTCTTCTTCATGCTCTAATAGTCTTCCAACTATTGAGGATTGTGGTATATATGTTTGAATTTTGTTTAATATTTTTTTGTAATTGTCTGTTAAAATTACGCTTTTATCAAATCCCGGTCCATCAGCATTTATAACTCTTTCTATTCTATTTTTAACACTATCTTTACAAAATACTGCTGAATAAACTGCTAGATTTCCCCCTTTAGAATGTCCTCCTATAATAAGATCATCTTTATATTTTTCTGCCATTGAATTTAAGTATTTAACAGCTTCTTTTTGTGATGGAACATCTTTTTTAAATCCCATATTTATATCTTCTTTCCATCCAACAAGAGATGAGTCGGTTCCTCTAAAAGATATATATTTTTGATTTTTCTGAATCCATAGTGTAATAGCAGCAAACTGTTTTTCTGCAGCTTCGTCAAAAATTTCTATGTAATCAGACACTTTTATATCTTTAAACCTTTTACAATTGCCTATTTTTTGTAAAAAAACTTTATCATCATTCCATAAATAATTTTCTATATCTAGGTCTTTCATTTCTAGTGCAATGTTTTCTATTGTATCAATTTCTTTTAACTCTATATATTTAAATGGTAAATACGAAAATCTAGCAAAAATTATATCATCTATTTCATTTATTGGAGAGTTTTCAAAACTTAGATCTCCTCTCCATTCTATATAATCAATTATATTTGGCATAGTAACCTCCTCTGTTTACACTAATATATTAACACATTAGTCTCAAAGAATCTAGTAATTAACAATAAATTAAGTCGTTTTTTTGCCAATTGAAAAGGAACATTTATTACTCTTAACAAATGCTCCTTTTCTGATTACACTCTTTCATCAAAACCTCCTTGCCTGTCCTATTTTAAAACTATTCTGGAGTTTTACATCTTTGTGTACAGTATTTTACTTATTCCAAATTTTTTGCTGCTCCTCTTACCGTATCTTTTTAATCTATTATATAATGTGCTGAATTTACAGCACATTCTTTTATTGATATTCCGCACATAACTACAACCAAATATAAACACTTTTGTTTAACTGTATTCTTATAAGAGCTGTATTAGAACTTATTTTTTATTTGTGTTTAAGCTCTACTTCTGTATGTTATAACATTCATAACACAACTTCTTTTATTATAGTATTAAATTCATTTTCTCTTACATTTCAATTAACAATCTATCTAATATTCATTTGCAATTTAATCTTATCTTTATTATATGCTACAGATATCCCTCCTATTATCTTAGTTACCTCTCTATTTTATTATATAGCTTTTTTCTATTTCTTCAATGGGCTTTGAATTTAGTATCTCGTCTAATTTTTCAAATGGTTCCCAATCATATTCTCTAACTTTGCCATATTTTACAGTATGCAAAACAGCATTCGGATACATATAGATATTGTGTGGTATTTTAGGTTCTATCTTAAAAACATCATATTCGTTATATTTTTCTATTTTTACTTTATTATTTATATATAATGCAACTAATACTGAGCCATTTTGTACAATATATATTTCTTTTATAGATTGATGGAAATGACTCTTTTGCCAATATCCAACTTTTTTTCCTTCTGCACGAATATAAGCTGTATTATCTTTTAAACATAATTGTCTAAATCTTTTTTCTCCATTATCCATTATAGAATGTTCATATTTTATTCCAAGCTTTTTTGCATCTCTCATGCTAATGTCTTCCACTATATCACCTCATTAAATTTTATTCTTTTATATAAATATATCTATTTTATCATAAAATTATACAACGCGAAAGTGTTTTTACAAAATTTTCCAATATTTTTATTTATATTTTTTCTCTTTTTGTAAATACTAAGTTTAATATAATAAAAATAAATATTTTAGGAGGTCTTTTAATGGAAAATCAAAATCTAAATATTTTAGATGAAGTTAACAAAGGTGCTACAATGGGAATGGATGCAATTACATTTGTATATGATAAAGTAAAAGATAAGGAATTTGGAAAAGTATTAGATGTTGAATTTAACAAATATAAAGATATTTCAAGAAGAGTAAATGAGTTATATTCAAATTATAGTGATAAAGAACCTCATGAAACAAACACAATGAATAAAATGATGACTTGGTATGGTGTTCAAATGAAAACAATGACTGATGATAGCACATCTAAGTTATCTCAACTATTAATGCAAGGTACTAATATGGGAATTATTGAAGGAAGAAGATTACTAAATGAAAATGTAAATATTGCTCAAGATGTGAAATCTATCTTAAATGACTTTGTTACAATGCAAGAAGATAGTGTGGAAACACTAAAAAAATATCTATAAATCTTTATAAGAACATTGGAAATTATTTAATCCAATGTTCTTAATTTTAAAAATATTTTGTAAATATAATAAGCAATTGTTTTCAAACAAATTCTTCCCAAACTATATTAGCTAAGTCTAACCCTCTATTGGTTAATCGTATAAAATCTCCATCAATTTCAATTAAATCTTCTTCTTGTAATTTACTTAATTGTTCTCTAAAAAGATATATCGGATTTTGCATAAATTTATTTTTGAAATCTTTTATTTCTATACCATTTAATTTTCTTAGACCCAATAACATAAATTCTTTTTGTTTTTCCTCTAAACTAAGAATTTCATGAATTATCTGATTTTTACTAAAATTATTTTCATGTATATTTTTTATATACTCTTTCATATCGGTTGTATTTGAAAAACGAATAGAGTTAAAATATGAATGAGCAGCAATTCCTACTCCTAAATATTCATTTTGATTCCAACAATTAACATTATGTTTTGATTGCATTCCATCTTTTGCAAAATTAGATATTTCATAATGTATGTAATTTTCCTTTTCTAATGTTTCTTTAACAAGCCAGTACATTTTTCTTTCTATCTCTTCACTTGGAAGGCTTAAAATACCAGAACTAACTTCTTTTTCTAATTTGGTTTTTTCCTCTAGAATTAGAGAATACACTGATATATGGGTTGGATTTAGCTTCATTACCTTTTTTAATGAACTTTCTACATCTTCTAAAGTTTGGTCTGGAAGTCCAATCATTAAATCTATATTAATATTTTTAAATCCATTTTTTTTCACAAGTTCATATGCAGTTTGAAATTGTTCATAATTATGTATACGTCCAATTTTTTTTAATAATTTATCATTAGCACTTTGAAGACCTATGCTTACCCTATTAATTCCTGCATTTTGGTAATTCTTAAGTTTTTCAGAATTTACACTATCGGGATTTAGTTCTATTGTTATTTCTACATTTTGGTCTACATTAAAATATTTGTTTATATTATCTAATAAATTAGTAATATTTTTATCTTCAATAAAAGAAGGTGTTCCACCACCGATATAAATCGTATCAATTATAAAATTCTCACTATTCTTTTTTGAAAATTCATTTAACTGTTCTGACTTATATTTGATTTCTTTTTTTACACATTCTATATAATTTTGTATATTATTTTCCTCATTGCAATATGAAATAAAATCACAATAATAACATTTCCTCTTGCAAAATGGAATATGTATATAAATTCCTATTTCTTTCATAACTCTACCCTTAATTCATCTGCAATTTGAGATATCACCTTTAATCTGTGGTTAACTCCAGACTTTCCAACTGGGACTTTTAACATATTTCCAAGTTCAACCAAAGAAGCCTCTGGGTTTTCCAAACGCAAAGTTGCAATTTCCTTTAAATTTTCAGACAAATTTTCAAACCTATTCATTTTTTTTATTAATTTTATATCCTCAATTTGCTTTAAAGCTGCATTTATAGTTTTATTAAGATTTGCTGTTTCGCAGTTCACCATTCTATTAACATTATTTCTCATATCTCTCATTACACGAATCTCTTCAAATCTTAAAACAGATGAACTTGCCCCCATAAATGCTAAAATATTTGCAATAGTTCCGCCTTCTTTACTATATAAAGAATATCCCTTGCTTTTTTTTAATAATTTAAATTGAATTTGATATTCTTGTAAAATATTACAAATTATCATGGCTTCTTTTTCTTGTCTAAAGGAAATTTCCACATGATATTTATTTTCTGGATTATTAATTGAACCTCCTCCTAAAAACGCCCCTCTTACTAAAGCCTTTTTTAATACTTCTTGTTTTAAAATATCCTCTAAAAAGGAATTTAAACTTGTAGTATCATCTACAGCACTAAAATTTTTTTTAACATCAGTTGTTTTAGCTGAAATCGTATAAATTTTTCCTTGTATACCAATAGAATAGTTCATAATATTTAAATTGTTTAGTAGTTTACTAAAACGGTTTATGTTATATTCACTTTCGGTTGAGAAATTAACGCTTTTACCATTTAATGTAACATTTCCTGTTATTATATACCCAATTAATTCTGCTTTTACTGCATCTTTATTAGCTAATGTAGCAGTTTTGCTAAGTTCTTCTTTTACTTCTGATGAAAAAGACATAAAAAATCACCTCATTTTTGCAATTATCATTCGATCGTTTCCTGCTAAATCTCTTATACAGATTATATCATTATAGTTTGTATTATTCTCTAACAATTTAATTACTTTTTCTTTCTGATTATAACCAATTTCTAAATATATCTTGCCATTCACATTTAGATATTTCCACGCATAATCTGCAATTATTTTGTAAAATTTGAGTCCATCTTTTCCTCCATCTAGAGCAATACTTGGCTCATTTTGTACCTGTTTTTCAAGTGTTTTTATCGTATCTGATTCAATATATGGAGGGTTTGATACTATAATATCAAATTTTTCATTTTCTATTTTTTCAAACATATCTGATAGAATGAATTTCATTTTTTTATGTACTAGATTTTTTTCTGCGTTTAATTTTGCAATTTGCAATGCTTTCATACTAATATCTAATGCAGTAACTTCGCTTTCTTCAATATATTTTGCAAGACTTATACCAATTGCTCCACTACCTGTACATAAGTCTAATATTTTTACTTTTTTTCCTTCATAATCTTTTATTATTTTTTCTACAATTGTTTCTGTATCTGGTTGTGGAATTAAAACGTTTTCATCAACATAGAATTTTAATTTCATAAATTCTTGAGAATTTGTTATATATTGAATTGGAACTCCACTTATAATTTTGAAAACTCCTTTGTTAAAAGCTTCTTCTTGTTCATTATCTAACTCTTTTTCTCCATTTGCAATTAAATATACTTGCTCTTTATCTAAAATAAATTGCATTAAAGTTCTTGTTTGAATACAAGCATCTTCTATATTATTTTCAATTAATTTTCTTTTACCTTCATTTAATAATTGTTTAATTTGCAATTTATAACTTCTCCTTAAATTTTTTATTTATTTTCTCATATTATTTACTATTTTGCAATAAAAAACAAAAAGCCCCGCTTTAGCCGCAAGGTGAATGAAATTTTAAGGACCTGCTTTCACAGGTGGGTGTCTTGTTAAATGCTCCTGGGTTTCTTACATAAATGCAAGCATACACGCCACATTTAAAGGCGGACTCCCGTTTAATGTTTGTTGGTTCTAAAATTCCAGTCTACACGTACTATGCAGGGAAGATTAATATCTTTATTCATTTTGTAAATATATATTAGCATACTACATTTATAATTTGCAAATTTATTTTTTCTTATAATATATATATTATCTTTAACTAGGTCTCGTTTTCTCTATTTTTAAATTGTTTTCCTAAAAAAATCTTATTTTTTTGTTATTTGCTTTTTTAATTTATGTATGTTATGCTTAATATATATTATGTTAAAATTATTATATCTCTTTTTAATTTATTATTCTCTAATATTCCAGTACCTATTAATTTGTTTTCACTTTGCACTCTATAAATACCATTTTCTTTATTACTGCTTAGTTTTACCCCATTTAAAAATTTTCTAGCTTCTTCTTGGCTTAACTCAATAATTCTAAATTTGGCAAAATATTTTTGTAAATCTATGAAATGTGAAAGAATAAAGTCTTTATTATCTTCATTTTTCTGTAAATCTTCTACAGTAATTGAATCTTTAATTAAAAATTCTCCTACTTGAACTCTTCTTAGCTCCTTCATATATCCTACTGTATTTAATTCTTTTGCAATATCTTCACAAAGACTTCTTATATATGTTCCCTTTGAGCAACTTACTTCAAATTCAATAGTATTTGCAATTTGGTTTATTTCAATTAAAGAAATTTTATAAATTTCAATTTCTCTTGGTTTAATTTCGATTTCTTGACCTTTTCTTGCATATTCATATAATTTTTTTCCATTTACTTTTATTGCAGAATAAATAGGTGGAGTCTGCAAAATTTTGCCGGTAAAATTACTAAATGTTTGTAATAATTTTTCCTTTGAAAACACTTCTTTAGATACTTCCTTTTTTTCTATAACTTTTCCTTCTGAGTCGGCAGTATCTGTTTTTTCTCCAAGCTTTAATGTTACAATATATGTTTTATCATGATTTATTAAATATTTAGATAATTTTGTTCCTCTGCCAACTAATAATGGAAGTACTCCAGTTGCATTTGGATCTAATGTTCCAGTATGTCCTACTTTTTCATTTAATAACTTTTTTACTTTATACACTATATCATGTGAAGTAACACCTTTTGGCTTATCTATTAATATGATTCCATCCATTTAGCTCCCACCTTTTTATATTAAGTTATTTTTTATGGTATTATAATTTATTTTAAATTAGCTTTTACTTCATTTACAATTCGTTCTTTTGCTTGCTGAATAGTTGCTTGCATATTACATCCTGCGGCTCTTGGATGTCCTCCACCACCAAATAATAATGCAATATCAGAAACATTTACATATTCACTAGATCTTAGTGATATTTTAACTCCTTTTGTTTTTGTTTCTCTTATGAAAATAGAAACTTCAACACCTTCAATATCTCTTCCAATATCCACTATTCCCTCATGGTCGCCTGTTTCTGCATTTACACTTTCTTCATCATCTCTTGTTATATAAGTAAAAGCAATTTTTCCATCTTCTAAAAATTCTAATCTATTTGAAGCAATACGATTTAGTTCAAAATTTCCCTTTGTTCTTACTTGTAGCACTTTTCTATAAACACTTGAAACATTTACTCCTTTATTTAAAAGCCATGCAACAAATTCAAAAGTTTCTGCTGTAACTCCTGAATATTTAAATCCACCAGTATCTGTAATAATACCAGCTAAAATGCAAGTTCCAATTTCTTTTGTTATTTCCATTTTGAAATAATTTAAAACAACAACTAAAATTTGTGCACATGCTGGTGAATCTGGATTTACAAAGTTTAAATCACCATACATAGAATTTGTTCCGTGATGGTCAATTACAACTCTTGTTTTTGCATTTTCAAAATATTTAACATATCCATTTAACATGTTCATTGAAGCACAATCTAAAGAAATGGCCAAATCATAATTCTCATATGTACCTTCTTTTTTTATTTCATTAGTTCCAGGTAAAAAATTAAATGTTCTTGAATACTCTGGAATAATTATTTCTACATTTTTTCCATATGCTTTTAGTGCATGGTATAATGCTAAACTGCTTCCAACTGCATCTCCATCTGGATTTTCGTGTGTTAATATAACAATACTATTTGCATTATTTATTTCTTCTAAAATATTATCTAAAGTCATTAAAAACTCTCCTATCTATATAAATTAAAAATACTAACTAATCTGCAAGGTGTTTTTTGTAAATAATAAGTAAAAGCCATAATTAATAATTTAGTAATTTTACCAGTATGGCTTCTACTTATTTACATTAATTGTTAGTTTCATTTGCATTTATTTCTTTTAAAATTGAATCAATTTTCATTCCATATTCAATTGAATCATCAAATTCAAAAACAAGTTGTGGAGTAATTCTTAAATTAACTGTTTTAGCAATTTGAGTTCTAATAAAACCGCTTGCATCTTGAAGAGCTTTAATTGTCTTTTCCTGATTTTTTGAATTAAGTATACTTACATATACTTTTGCATATTTCAAATCCGGAGTTATTTTTACCTTTGTTACACTAATTAATCCAGTAGCATCTGGGTCTTTTAATTCAAAAGTAATAATATGGCTAATTTCCTTTTTTAACTCCTCATTAATTCTTCCTAAACGTGTCTCGTTTTTTGACATAAGGCAATTTATTCCTCCCTTTTTCATATATTATAGTTTATCTTTTTACTTGCTCCATAACAAATACTTCAATGATATCTCCTTCTTTTAAGTCATTATAACCTTCAATTTGCATACCACATTCGTATCCTTTTGCAACTTCCTTTACATCATCTTTAAAACGTTTTAATGATGCAAGTTTACCTTCATGTATAACTACACTATCACGTATAATTCTCACTCCAGCATTTCTTTCTATTTTTCCATCTAGAACATAACATCCAGCAATTGTTCCAATACTTGAAACTTTAAATGTTTGTCTGACTTCGGCATTACCAATTACTTTTTCTTCAAAGATTGGATCAAGCATTCCCTTCATTGCAGCTTCAACATCTTCTATTGCTTGGTAAATAACAGAATATTGCTTAATTTCAACTTCTTCTTTATCTGCCATTTCTTTAGCTGTACCCACTGGTCTAACATTAAATGCTATAATAATTGCTTTTGCAGCTTTTGCAAGTTGAACATCAGATTCTGTAACTCCTCCTGCAATAGCATGAATTACTTTAACCTTTACTTCTTCATTTGATAATTTTTCTAATGATTGTTTTACTGCTTGTGCAGTACCTTGTACATCTGCTTTCACAATAATATTTAATTGTTTTAGGTTTTCATTTTCCATTTTTTCAAATAAGTTTGTTAAAGTAACTTTATTATCTAAGTTTAATGATTTTTCTCTTTCTTGGCGTTTTCTTCTTTCTATTAAATGTTTAGCCATTTTTTCATTTTTAACTTCATAGAAAGTATCTCCAGCTCTTGGTACTTCAACTAATCCCATTATTTCTACTGGGGTAGATGGACCTGCTTTTTTAACCATTTGTCCTTTATCATTTTTCATTGCTCTAATTCTACCAATAGAAGTTCCAACAACAATTGTATCTCCTACATCTAATGTTCCACGTTGTACAAGCATAGATGCAATTGGACCTTTAGCCTTATCAAGTCTTGCTTCAATAACAACACCTTTAGCTTGTTTTTTAGGGTTTGCCTTTAAGTCTTTTACATCTGCAACTAGTAGTACCATTTCAAGTAATGTATCAATATTTGTTTTGTTCTTTGCAGAAATAGGAACAAATATAGTATCTCCTCCCCATTCTTCTGGAACTAATTCATATTGCATTAATTCTTGTTTAATTTTTTCTACATTAGCACCTGGTAAGTCCATCTTATTTACTGCTACAATAATTGGTATTTCAGCTGCTTTTGCATGATTAATTGCCTCTACTGTTTGTGGCATTACACCATCATCAGCTGCCACAACTAATATTGCAATATCTGTAATTTGAGCACCTCTAGCACGCATAGCTGTAAATGCTTCATGCCCTGGAGTATCTAAGAAAGTAATTTCTCTGTCATTTACATTTACTTTATATGCACCAATATGTTGTGTAATTCCACCTGCTTCTCCTTCTATAACATTTGTACTTCTAATAGCATCTAGAAGTGAAGTTTTACCATGATCAACATGCCCCATAACAACAACAACTGGTGGTCTTTTTTCTAATTCTTCTTCTTTATCTTCAGAATCGTCAAATAATATATCTTCCTCTTTTACTTCTTCTTTTTTTATAGCATTAATTCCAAATTCACTTGCTACTAAAAATGCAGTATCAAAATCAATTTGATTATTAATTGTTGCCATTATTCCATATCCAAACAATTTCTTAATCACTTCAGCACTTGTTTTTTTAAGTTCAGCTGCTAAATCTTTAACAGTAATTGTTTCTGGAATAGTAATTTCGGTTAATTTAAAGATTTTCTGTTTTGTTCTTTCTTCATTACCTTTTAAATTTTTCTTTTTATTACGCTTTCCTCTTTCTGTAGTTAAATCGTAATAATCAAGCATTCCTCCATCTTGGTCTTCAAACATATTTGATAATTTGTCTACTTGTTTTAAATCTTTTAATTTACCACCATCAAATTCCTCGAATCTTCCAGATTTTCTTGACTTGCTTGCTTTTTTCGACTTATTTTCGTCAAACTTATTATTAAGTTTTTGCTTATCTATTGATTTTGTACTATAATCTCTTTGATTTTCTTTTTCAACAACTTCAGTTGCCATTATATTTTTTATGTTTTTATCAATTCCTTTTTCATCAAGAGGTCTTCTTTCATTTCTAGAATAATTATTGTTTCTTTGACCATAATTATTGTTTCCAAATCTTCCATTACTATTACGATTGTTTTGGAAACGATTTTGATTATTTCCATTATAATTATTATTTTGGTAATTATTGTTTCCATTCATATTTCTATTATTATTTGTATTGCGGTTATTATTTCTTGTATCATTGTTATGATTATAGTTACGATTTTGTTGTCTAAAATCTCCATTACCTTTATTACGTTCAAAATTATTTTGTTTATTATATGAATTTTGATTATAAGCCTTTTTTTCTGTCTTTTCCTCTACCATATTATTCTTTTCTGTTTTTACTCCTATCTCATTTTTTATAACTGTTTTACTATCTTCTTTTGCCATTGTTTTTGTTGCATTAGTATTTATTTTTTCTTTTTCCTTTTTTTCTATATTTTCCTCTTTTATTATATTTTTACTTTCATTATTTTTTTCTTCGTTTTTATCATTTTTTATTCCAAATAATTCACTTACGGTAAGTGGTTTTGATGGTTTATTACGATAAACTATATTGTAGTCGTTTCGGTTTCTTTCTACAAAACCTACTTCTTTGCTTCTTTTTTCTTTTTGCTTTTCTTTTTCCTTTTTTTCATCGTTTTCATCAATAATTACTTCTCTTCTTATAATAACTGGTGCATCTGCTTTTTTAGTTTCTTTTGCTTTTTCTTTTTTTGGTTTTTCATTTTTATTTTTTAATGCTTCAGTTATTTTTTCTGCAAGTTCTTCTTCAACTGAACTCAAATGACTAGATACATTAATTCCGATCTCATTTGCTTTTGCAATAACTTCTTTACTTGCTATTCCCAAATTCTTTGCTATTTCATGTATTTTGATTTTACTCAAAACCCACCACCCCCATTAATTATTTTTTCGATAGCTTTTGAAAAATTTAAGTCTACTATTCCAACAATAGCTTTGTTTTTTTTGCCAATTGCCTTACTTATCTCATCCATATCTGAAATTGTATATATTGGTATATTATTTTTATTTGCCATATCAATAAATTTAGTTTTTGTTCTTTCTGATGCATCTTGTGCAAGTATTATGAGCTTTACTTTATTTTTCATTATAGCTTCTTTGCAAGAATCTGCTCCAAATGTAATCTTTCCTGCTTTTGCAGCAAGTCCAAGCATTCCTAATACTCTAAGTTTATCTATCACTCATTACACCTCTTAATTTTTCAAATATTTCATCTTCGATTTTCATTTCAAATGATTTTTCTAGTCTTTTACTTTTTATTGCTTTTTCCAAACAATCTATGCAATCACAAATATATGCTCCTCTTCCATTTGCTCTGCCAGTTTTATCAATTGAAATTTCTCCATCTTTATTTTTTACAATTCTAATTAAATCTTTTTTGTCTTTCTTTTCATTACAACCAATACAAGTCCTTTGTGGTATTTTTTTCAAATATTTCAACTCCCATCTATAAATTGTATTAAAAAGCTTTTATATATTATTCTTCATTTTCTTTCGCATTTTCATCTGCAACATCATTTTCTTTCATTTCTTCAATCAATTTTCTAAATTGTGATTCGCTTTTTATATCTATTTTCCAATTAGTTAATTTAGCTGCAAGTCTTGCATTTTGTCCAGCTTTTCCTATAGCTAAAGATAATTGATCATCTGGAACAATTACTTGTGCAAATTTTTCATCTTCTTTTATATCAACTGCTAATACCTTAGCTGGCAATAATGCTGCAGATATATATATTGCTGGATCTTGGTTCCATTCAATTACATCAATTTTTTCTCCATTTAGCTCATTTATAATATTTTGAATACGGATTCCCTTTTGACCAACACAAGAACCAACTGGATCAATATTCTCATTTGGAGAATAAACTGCAATTTTACTTCTGCTTCCAGCATCACGTGATATACTCTTTATTTCAATTACTCCTTCATATATTTCAGGAATTTCAAGTTCAAATAATTTTCTTACAAAATCAGTATGAGCTCTTGAAAGCATAACTTGTGGTGCACCTTTTGCTCCTTTTTCTACATCTAATATATATGCTCTAATTTTATCATTAACCCTATATTTTTCAGTAGGTACTTGCTCTTTTAATGTCATTACACCTTCTAGTTTTCCCAAATCTAAGATAACAACACCACCATCAGCTTTTTGAATAATTCCAGAAACTATTTCTCCCTTTTTCTCACTAAATTCATTAAATAGTACTTCTCTAGATACTTCTCTAATTTTCTGAATAATAACTTGTTTTGCAGTTTGTGCAGCAATACGTCCAAAGTTTTTAGGAATAACTTCGATTTGAGCTTTATCACCAATCTCTAGTTTTTTACTTACTTTATGTGCATCTTCTAAACTAATTTGTAATTTCTCGTCTTCTACATTTTCTACAACATCTTTTTCAATGTATAAATGTGTTTCTCCTGTTTCTTTATCCATTATTACTTTTACATTATCTGAGTTAGAATCATAATTTCTCTTATATGCTGTTATTAATGCTGTTTCAATTGATTCTATTAAAACATCTTTTTTTATTCCTTTTTCTTTTTCTAATTCATCCATTGCTATAATTAATTCTTTTCCATCTATTGCCTTACTTTTTTTTACTTCTTTTTTCATTTTTATCCTCTCCTCCATTACCATTTAAAATATTTCTTCATAAGTGAAATATCTTTTCTATCGATTGTGATTTCTTTATCCTCTATTTTTATTATTATCTCATTTTCATTAAATTCTTTTAACTCGCCTACATATTCTTTCTCTCCATTAATAGCTCTAAAAAGTTTTATATATATAAGCTCTCCTATATGCTTTTTTAAATGAGCGTCTTTTCTTATTATTCTTTCAACTCCAGTTGAAGATATCTCTAAAAAATATTGTTCTTTTATTATATTTGCATCATCTATTAAATCTGTAATACTGTTATTTACCTTTTCACAGTCGTTTAAATCTATTACTCCATCTGGCTTTTCAATTAAAATTCTTAAATAATAATCTTTTCCTTCTTTGACATATTGAACATCATATATTTCATAACCTAAGTCCTTAATTGGTTTACTTACTAGATTTTCAACCTTTTCTTCAATACTTGCCAATTTATATCCTCCCCTTTTACATTGAAAGAGTGGGTTTTTTTCCCACTCTTTTAATGTAATTTCTTTATTTGCATTACCATTGTACTATATTTTTCCAATAAATGCAAGCATTTTTTATATTTAATTCCATCTTGGATCATTATATCTTGGGTCTCGTGGATCATATTCATCATCATCATCCCCATATGTATCGCTTTCAGGTTTTTTTTCACCTTTATTTTCCTTTTCATCTATGATTTTATTAAGTTTTTCTTTATCTTCCTCTAATGAATCTCCATTAGTAGATAAATCTTCTAAAATTTCTGTCCTTTCTGATTCTTCAATAATATCTTTTTCTTGCATCTCATCTAAAATCTCATTAATTTCTTCCATACCTTTTTCGTCTTTTTTCATATCACTAATTTCCTGGCTTGATGGAACTTTTTGTTTAGTATCCACAGGAAACATTTGCGGATTTTCTCCTCTAGCATTAACAATTTTATTTACTTCTATTTCTCCATATTCATTTACTCTTAGGTCTAAACCATCTTTATTCTCAGGTGGTAATAAAATCATTCCATTAATACTTCGTTGTGTTACAATACTACCATCATAATTATATTTGTCTACATTAACAACAGTAGAAGTACGATGTAACTTAGCTTCTTCTAATTTTCCGCCGCCTTTTGAACCTAGTAATACAAACTCTTTAGTTTCTTTATTTAATGCAACAAATGGGTTACCGTAAAAGCCTTCTGTTCCAATAATTTTTCTAGATATCTCATCATCATTTATTTCAGCTGAAACAATATATTGGTCTCCAAATTCTTCTTCAATACTTTCTTTAGTAATTTCGTTATATTGTTCTTTTTCTTTCTTATTATCTTTCTTATCTTTATTTTTCTCGTCATTATTTTTTACCTTTTTATTTTCTTCATTATTATTCTCAATTTCTTCTAAATTTGTAATTTTTTCCTTCTCTTTAGCATTCTTTTCATCTTTAACTTTTACTTTATTTAATATTCTCTTAACTTCCTCAAAATCATTTTGAAATTTTGCATCAAAAAATTGTTGCCCATTAGCATTAAAACTAGCAATTAAATTATTATCTTTGTAAACTAATAAAGTTATTGTTCCATTATTTCCTTGTTCTTCTTTATAATCAATATCTAATTTAGTTTTTAAAGCCTCTAAAATACCTTTTATTTTATCAAGCTCTTTTTCTTTCTCACTTTCGTTTTCATTTTCTTTCACAGATCTATTTTGCTTTATTATTTGCTCATTTTCTTTATTTTCATTTTTTAGATCCATAAGTATTCCTCCCTTAAAAAACATCATAATTTAAATATACAATATTTTCAAAAAATAATCAACTTATATTCAAACGTTTTCGTAAATTTACGCATTGCATTTTGTAATAACCTATTATATAATTTGGCAAAATAAATACAAAAATAAAAGGAGAAAAAGCATTGAAAAACGATTTTATAAAATTAGAATATCCTAGTATTTTAGAAATATTATCTTCATATTGCAAAACATATATAGGAAAAAACCTTGCTGAATCATTGGAACCTTCTTCAAATAAGCTACAAGTAGAACGTCTTCTTGGTGAAACAACAGAAGCTACATGTTTAATTGAGCAATTACGGTAGTTTACCAATTGACTTTTTACCCAATATTGAATTATGGATAAAGTATCTCGAATCCTCAAATACACTTTCAATAAAAGCATTATTGGACATTGGAAACACATTACATTTAAGTAGCATTTTAAAAAATTATTTTTCATATGAGGATATAAATATATCATCGTACCCTATACTAGAAAGTTTATTTTCATCACTTTATTGTAATTTAAAAATTGAAAATTCCATTTTAGAAATAATAATTGATGAAAATACTATTGCAGATAATGCATCAAAGAAACTATCTTCTTTAAGAAGAACTAAAAGAAACTTAGAACAATCTGTAAAGGAAAAATTAAACTCAATTCTACACTCTTCCAGCTATTCAAAATATATTATGGAACCAATTGTAACAATACGTAATAATCGTTATGTAATACCAATAAAAATGGAATATAAAGATAAAATTAAGGGATTTATACACGATATTTCAGCAAGTGGCTCAACTATATTTATAGAGCCGACATCTATATTTGAACTAAATAGCAAAATTAATGATTTACAATTAGAAGAAAATTTAGAAATAGAAGCAATTTTAAAAAATTTATCATGTATGTGTATGCCAATTGTGGACAATTTAAAAAATCTAACTAATACAATAGGTAAAATAGACTTTATATTTGCCAAAGCAAGCTACTCAAAAAAAATTGGTGGAATATCACCTTCAATAAATGATCAGAAATTCTTATGCCTTCTTGAAGCAAAACATCCTCTAATTGACCCTAAAAAGTGTGTTCCAATTGATATTACACTAGGTGAAAATTTCCAATCTCTCATTATTACTGGTCCAAATACAGGAGGTAAAACTGTAACATTAAAAACAGTTGGACTTCTTAGTTTAATGGCTTGTAGCGGTCTTCATATACCTGCAAATGAAAAAAGTAGCATTTATGTATTTAGCAGTGTATATGCAGACATTGGTGATTCTCAAAGTATTCAAGAATCATTAAGTACCTTTTCAAGTCATATGACTAATATAATCAAAATTTTATCATCTGCAAATGAACATAGCTTAATACTTGTAGATGAATTAGGGTCTGGTACAGATCCTACTCAAGGAGCTTGCCTTGCAATTAGTATTTTAGAAAATATGCATAAATTAGGAGCACTAACAATTGCTACAACACATTATCCTGAAATAAAAAATTATGCACTTGTAACAGATGGTTTTGAAAATGCAAGCTGTGAATTTGATGTTAAAAAATTAATGCCAACATATCATTTATTAATTGGTGTACCCGGAAGAAGTAATGCATTTGCGATAAGTAAACATTTAGGACTTCCAGATGAAATATTAGACCGTGCTAATAGTTTATTAACTACAGATCATATTCATATTGAAGAATTATTAAAATCAATTTATGATGATAAAATAGAAATTGAAAAGGAAAAAGAAACAATTAAGAAAAATTCTAATCAAGTTGAAATATTAAGAAAGAAATTAGAAAAAGACACTTCAGATTCTGAAAATAAAGAAAAAGATATGTTAGAAAAGGCAAAATTAGAAGCACGTAACATATTGCTTACTGCAAAAGAAGAAGCAAATGAAATTTTAAAGGAAATGAATAATTTATTAGAAGCAAAAAATGATACATCTTTAAAAACAGCAAATATGCTACGAAATAAATTAAATACTTCAATAAAAGATATAGCATCTTCTTTCGAAAAAGAAGATATTTCTAGTTTGACTGTAGATGATATTTATATTGGTATGGATGTATTATTTAAACCTTTGAATTCTATTGCTAAGATTTTAAGTATGCCAAATAAATCTAAAGATATGCAAATTCAAATTGGAAATGCAAAAATGACTGCAAATATAAAAAGTTTGGAAAAAATAAAAAATCAAGCAATTAAAGTAGATAAAAAAGAGCAATCTCATGTTAGTAAAAACTTTAATCTAAAAGCTAAATCTATATCTACAGAAATTAACGTAATTGGAATGAATGTTGAAGAAGCAACTTTTGTTATTGATAAATATTTAGATGATTGTGCTATTTCTAATATTTCTCCTGTCAGAATTGTTCATGGAAAAGGAACTGGAAAATTAAGAGAAGGAATTGCATCCTTTCTAAAAACAAATAAACATGTAAAATCATTTAGACTTGGAACATTTGGAGAAGGAGAGATGGGAGTTACTGTTGTTGAATTAAAATAATACAAAAAAATGATTTAATATTAATGTCTTCCATTTTAATATATTAATTAAAATAACCTAACCAGGAATTTTTTACAATTTTCTGCTT
>USCV01000031.1 GCA_900553225.1 uncultured Clostridium sp.
TAATTAAACCCTAAAATTTAAAATTTGCAATCTTTATTTATTTATGAATTAAAAATTGAATCAAATTCATCTCCATCGATTTTTTCTTTTTCAAGCAATACACCTGCAACCATGTGTAATTTATCTATATTGGCTTGTAATATCTCAGCTGCTGATCTATATGCATAGTCGATGATTTTTTTAATTTCTTCGTCTATAATTCCTGCTGTTTCTTCTGAATATTCCTTAGATTGTGCAAAATCTCTTCCTAAAAATACTTCTTCTTGATTAGAACCTAAAGTTATAGTTCCGATTCTTTCACTCATTCCATACTTAGTAACCATATCTCTTGCAATTTTAGTTGCTCTTTCAATATCATTGCTTGCTCCAGTTGATATATCATCTAAAACTAATTTTTCTGCTACTCTTCCTCCTAATAGAGAGATAATAGTTTCTTGCATTTCAGATTTTGACATAAAAGACTTATCTTCTGTTGGTCTATACATAGTATATCCACCAGCCATTCCCCTTGGAATGATTGAAATTTGGTGTACAGCATCTTGTGTTGGTAAAAATCTGCTTACAACTGCATGACCAGCTTCATGATAAGCAACCAATTTCTTTTCTTTATCACTTCTAACTCTTGTTCTCTTTTCTGGTCCCATTGTAACTTTAACCATTGCATCTTCAATTTCTTTCATACCTATTTCAGGTAAATTTCTTCTTGCAGTTAATAGCGCTGCTTCGTTTAGTACATTTTCCAAGTCGGCTCCTGAAAATCCTGATGTATTTCTAGCAATAACTTTTAAATCTACATCATTTGCAAGTCTTTTCTTTCTACTGTGAACTTCTAATATTTGCTCTCTTGCCTTTACATCTGGACTAGATACAACAATTTGTCTATCAAATCTTCCAGGTCTTAATAACGCTTTATCTAATACGTCTGGTCTGTTTGTAGCAGCAAGAACTATAACTCCCTCATTTTGAGCAAATCCATCCATTTCAACTAATAATTGATTTAAAGTTTGCTCTCTTTCATCATGTCCTCCGCCAAGACCAGCTCCTCTTTGACGTCCTACTGCATCAATTTCATCTATAAAGATAATACATGGTGCATTTTTCTTTGCTTGTTCAAATAAATCTCTAACACGTGATGCACCTACACCTACAAACATTTCTACAAAGTCTGAACCACTAATAATAAAGAATGGAACTCCCGCTTCTCCTGCTACTGCCTTAGCAAGAAGTGTTTTTCCTGTTCCAGGATGACCTACTAAAAGCACTCCTTTTGGAATTCTAGCTCCCATATCTGTAAATTTTTTTGGATTCTTTAAAAACTCTACAATTTCTTGTAATTCTTCCTTTTCTTCATCTACACCTGCAACATCGTCAAAAGTAACTCTATTATGATCTAATCCATTCATTACTTTAGCCTTGCTTTTTCCAAATGACATTGTTTTGCTTCCACCCTGGTTATTGTTCATTAATAAAAACCAGAAAATAAAGAATATAATTAAAATTCCAAATGGTGTAAGTAAACTTAAAATCATCATAAATATTGATTCTGACTCTTCCTTAACATCAATTGTACCCGCTTTCATAGGCTCTTGTAGCGAATTCATTAAACTGTCTATACTTGGTATATTCACTTCTTTAACTAAATTATCATTTTTTAGTTTAACATCTGCATTAGTCCCAGAAGAATTTATTTTGATTTCTTGTACTTCTCCTGCTTCTACTTTTGTTAATAATTCTGAATATGATAATTTATTATCTACATTTCCTAATATCGTTGTTATTAAAACAATAAAAATTATTCCAATAATAAGCCATATTCCCAATGTTTTTAAACTATTTTTCAAACCCTATTTCCTCCTTTAGTTACTTGTACACATATATTCCACACTATACCATATGCTCATGTTTTTTTCAAGCATTTTTGATAAAGAAAATTCTCTTGTCTTTTATTAAAACTTTAACTTTTTTATTTGGAATTAAAAATTTATTTCCTATATTATTATTGCATAATTTTATAATATCTTCTATATGTATTTTTTCTATGCCCTGATTATTCCCTAAAAGCTCCTTTATTGCATATAAAATAACTCTAGATTTAACAACCTTCTCTAAATTATTAAAATCTTTAATTCTTAATGCTATAATGTCTTTTCTGCAAAGTTCTTTATCTATTATCTTGTTATACTCATTCTTGGTAATTTTATTCCAATATTCTGATTCTTGTTTTGCAATATTTGATAATCTGTTTAAAGAATCAATAATACTAGGATTAAATTCCTTTTCTATATATGGGATTAGAAGATTTCTAATTTTATTTCTAGTATAATTATTTTCTTTATTACTTTGGTCATATTTCGGATTTAATTTCTCTTCTTTGCAATAATCTTCAATCATATTTCTATTACATTCTAGAAGTGGTCTTATAATTACATGATTTCTAATATATTCAATACCTTTTAAACCTGAAGTTCCCGTCCCTCTCATTAGGTTCATTAAAACTGTTTCTGCATTGTCATTTGCATTATGTGCTGTTGCAATTTTATTTCCATCTATTTTTATTCTTACTTCTTCAAAAAAATTATACCTAGCTTTTCTTCCTTCTTCTTCTGTCCCAACTTTATGTTTTAACGCTTCAGTTAGTATATCTATTTTTTTTATAAAACATGGAATATTGTACTTATCACAATAATTTTTAACATATAGAGTTTCTTCATCTGCCTCTTTTCTAATCATATGATTTATATGAGCAACTACTATTTCAAAATGCATACTGTTTTTTAATTTGTTTAAAACATGTAACATACTCATTGAGTCAGGTCCACCTGATACACCTAATACGATTTTGTCATTTTTATTAATTAACTCATTTTTTATTATAGTTTGCTTAATTTTCTCTTCTAACAAATTATGCACCTCTTTTTAATCTCTATACTTCTCTACATTAGCAAATTTTGTATAATTGCCAAGCCATAATAACTCTACTGTTCCTGTCGAACCAGCTCTATGTTTTGCAATAATCACTTCTGCTATATTTTTCTTTTCAGATTCTTCATTATAATAGTCATCTCTATATAAAAACATTACAATATCAGCATCTTGCTCTATTGCACCAGATTCACGAAGGTCAGAAAGCATTGGTCTATGATCTGGTCTTTGTTCTGGAGCTCTGGAAAGCTGTGATAGTGCAATAACTGGTACATTAATTTCTTTTGCAAGTATCTTTAGAGAGCGGCTTATTTCTGAAATTTCTTGTTCACGGCTTCCTCCCTTTTTATTACTTGCTTGTACAAGCTGTAAATAATCTATAACAACTAGTCCTATATTTTTTTCAAGCTTCAATTTTCTACATTTAGCTCTTATTTCCATAACTGAAATTCCTGGCGTATCATCAATAAAAATTTCAGATTCAGATAATTCTCCTGAAGCACCAGCAAGTTTTGCCCAATCTTCATCATCAACTCTACCTGTTCTAACTTTATTGCTATCTACCATAGCCTCACTACATAGAATTCTGTTTCCCATTTGTTCTTTAGACATCTCTAGGCTAAAAATTGCAACAGGGACTCTTGCTCTAACTGCTGCATTAGTAGCAATATTAAGAGCAAAAGCAGATTTTCCCATTGCTGGTCTTGCTGCAACCAAAATTAAATCTGAATTATGAAGTCCAGCTGTTTTATAGTCTAAATCTGCAAAGCCTGTAGGAACACCTGTAATATGTTGCTTTCTATTATATAATTCTTCAAGTTGTGTAAAAGAATCTACTAAAATATCCTTTATTGATGAATAGCCCTTTTGGTTTCTTTTTTGCATAATATTAAAGATCTTTTTCTCAGCACTATCCATAATATCTTCAACATCTTGTGCTTCATCATATCCCAAGTTAACAAGCTCATTTGCTGTTTTTATTAAATTTCTCATCATAGATTTTTCTTCAACTATTTTTATGTACTTTTCGACATTTGCTGTAGTTGGAACTTTCTCTGGTAATTCAGCCAAATACTCAAGTCCCCCTATTTGCTCAAATTTTCCAAGTGATACGAGCTCTGATTTTAAAGTGATAATATCAATTGGCTCTGCTTTATTGTATAAATTTACAATAGCTCCAAATATTACTTTATTATCCTCCCTATAAAAATCCTCTGGTTTTAGTATCTCTAAAGCAGAAATAACAGAGTCCTTATCTGTAAGCATACTTCCTATTACTGCTTGTTCTGCTTCTATATCATGTGGTGGCACTTTTCCTAATTCCATTTATTTACGCCTCTCTTTTTTATTTTTATTTATCAATTATAGTGCTAACTTTTAATTTTGCAACTACACCTTCAAATAATTTTACATCTATATTAGTTGTTCCTAATACTTTTATTGTCTCTTTTAATACAATTTTCTTTTTGTCTACCTCAATATTGTATTGTTTATTTAAATTTTCTGATATTTCCTTTGCAGTTACTCCTCCAAATATCTTCCCATTTTCGCCTGCTTTTACTTTGATTTTTAATGTAATATTATTTAATTGTTCCGCAATTTTTTGAGCAAACTCTTTTTCTTGGTTTCTTTTATATTCATTTGAATCCTTTTTTGCTTTTAAATTTCCTAAATTCCCTTTATTTGCTTCAATTGCTAATTTTTTAGGAAATAAAAAATTTCTTGCATATCCATCACTTGCATTAATTACCTCATCTTTTTTTCCTACCCCTTTAATGTTTTCTAATAAAATAACCTTCATAGCTCTCCTCCAATTTATAATTTTCTATATTTTATAATAAAATTACTTTTTTTTCAATAATAAAGAAAAAGAAAAAAGCCTTTACAGCCTTTTTCCTTTTATTAGTTTTTATTAACAATTGCGTTTCCGTCTTTATCTGTGAAGTTACCCATGATAAGCATAATTAAATCGACTATAGTCCAGATACCACATCCTCCACATGTTAAAAGCATTAAAATCCCTGTTCCTATTTTCCCTGCATAGAAACGATGTACTCCAAAGTTTCCTAAGAAAATACATAGTAATAAAGTTGTTAACCAATTTTTTTCACTATTCATTATTTTTTTCCCTCCTTTTTCCTCAATAATATACTATATATATTACCCTTATATTTATATATTTGTCAAGTATATATTTTTTTTTATTTTAAATTTCAAATTTAAATTCTATATATTAATTTTAGTACCCTATATTCAAATCTATTATTTTCCTGAACTTTCACTAAAGTATTCATTAATGCACTTTATTAATTCTTGTTTAACTTCTTCAATTTTCATTCCTTCAACTTGAGCTCCGGCAAGCGTAATGTGACCTCCACCGCCCAATTTTTCGAGTATCATTTGAACATTAATATCTCCAATTGACCTTCCACTAATGCATACTTTTTCACCTAAGTGTCCTATTACAAATGAAGCTGTAATATTACTGATACTTAAAAGTTCATCTGCAGCTTTTGCGCAAATAACATTTGAGTTAATATCTCCTTTATCAAAAATCGAAATAGCAATATTATCGTTTATAATCTCAGCATTACTTACAATTTCAGAAATAATACTGTAAGTTCCTAAATCACTTTGAAACCATTTTTTTACTCTTATAATATCTGCTCCACATTTTCTTAAATATGCAGCTGCTTCAAATGTTCTTACTCCTGTTTTAAAAGTAAAGTTTTTAGTGTCCATCATAATACCTGCATATAATCCTTGTACTTCAAGCTCAGAAAGTTTAACATTCTTTTGTGAATATTCAATTAGTTCTGTAACAAGTTCTGCTGCTGAAGAAGCATAGACCTCTTGAAATACAAGTGTTGCGTCATCTATGAATTCTGTACTTTTTCTATGATGATCAATAATTACAATTTTATTTACTTCATCTAGTAACTCTGGATCTTCTACATAAGATTTTTTATGAGTGTCAACAACAATTAGCAATGTATCTGGTGAAATTTTAGATTTAGCTTCTTGTTTATTAATAAATACTTCTTCATACTGATGACTCTTATTTATTTCATCTATAAAATTATCCAAACTATTACCTAGAACCTCTGCAACAATATATGCTTCTTTTCCCATAGTTTTTGCTATTCTATATACACCTAAGCTAGATCCCATAGAGTCCATATCTCCATTTACATGTCCCATTATCATAACATCTTTTGCTTCTGAAATAAGTTCTTCTAACGCATGTGCTACAACTCTTGCTTTAACACGAGTACGTTTTTCTACTTCTTGTGTTCTACCACCAAAGAATTTATATCTACCATCTTGTCTTACAACGGCCTGATCTCCACCTCTACCAAGCACAATATCCATTGTAGCTTGTGCTGAAAGATATTTTTTGTAATATGAAACTCCTTCATTTGAAACTGCAATACTTAAAGTTGATTGCATCTTTCCTGGTACATTAAGCTCTTTGATAGTATCTAGAATACTGAATTTTTTATCTTCAATTTCTGATAAATATTTTTGCTCAAATACACACACAAAAGTTTCTCTTTCAGATTTTACAATTAATCCCTTAAAATTAATTGCCCAGTCATAAATACTTTTTTCAATCTTTGCTATTAATTGGTGTCTATCTTCACTTGATAATCTTTGCATAATCTCTTCATAATTATCAATCATAATTATTCCAACACATAGATTAGAATCATTGTATTTTTTTTCTAGCTCATTTTTTTCAGTTTCATCAATAAAATGCAATGTTGCCATATATTCTTTTGAATGCTTCTTATCATTTTCCTTAGACTTTACATATTCACCTAGAATTCTATAATCCTTTTTGCCAATTGTAACATAATTATTAATAATATTTTTTTTGTCCTTTTTATCTGAATTTTCAATCTCAAGTTTAATTTCTTTTATAATAGAAGTTAGATAATTATTAATATCTACATTTGCAAACTCTTCTACAAATTTGGTGCTTTTCCAAATAACATTTCCGTCTGTTTCAACAATGATTAGTGGAAATGGTGAGTTAATAAGAGTTCTTTTAGAAACCTTATCTACATTAATTGTTAGCTCCTTTATATGTTCTGAAAGTTCTGCTTTTCTTTTTTTGTTCGTCCAATATGTGTAAATTAAAATTAAAAAATATATAAAAATTGATGGTAAAATTAACTTGTACTCATAAAAACATAAGATAATTAACAATATTGCAATAATTACTAAATATGCTTTTGTTTTTGAAACAAGCCCATCAAAAATTTTTATATTATTATTACCATTCGACATTGTTTTCTCCCTCTTTTATCTAATATGTATATTTTAACTTGTTTTTATGCTTTTGTCAAGATATAATGTAGGTATTATGTAACCAAAAAATAAGCACTACAAATGCTAAACACTAATGTGTTTAATATTTGTAGTGCAAATTTAATACTAAAATTACAGTTATTTTAAAATTAAGCTTCTACTGTTTCTTTTGATTCTTCAGCATTGTTTGATGAATTATCTTCCGTATTATCTGCTTTGTTCTCTGTACTAATATGAGTATTTTTATAAACATTCATACCAGTACCTGCAGGAATTAATTTACCAATAATAACATTTTCTTTTAGTCCTATTAAATCATCAGTTTTACCCTTAATTGCAGCTTCAGTAAGAACTCTAGTTGTTTCTTGGAAAGATGCTGCAGATAGGAAGCTTTCTGTTGCAAGAGAAGCTTTAGTAATTCCAAGAAGAACTCTTTTACCAGTTGCTGGTCGTTTTCCTTCTTCTATTGCTTTATTATTCTCCTCTTCAAATTCATACATATCTATTAAAGAACCTGCAAACATATTGGTATCTCCATTATCTTCAACACGAATCTTTTTAAGCATTTGTCTACCAATAACTTCGATATGTTTATCATTGATATCAACACCTTGATTTCTATATACTTTTTGAACTTCTTGAACTAAATATTCAAATACTCCTTCTGGTCCTTTTATTGTCAAAATCTCGTTTGGATTAATAGAACCTTCAGTAATTGGATCTGCTGCTTTAACTTCCATACCTTCTCTTACACGAAGTTTTGCACCGAAAGGTATAACATATGTTTTAGCATCATCTTTTCCTGTAACTGTTACTTCTTTTCTTGATTTATCATCTGAAATGCTAACTACACCATCAATTTCAGTTATAATTGCAAGTCCCTTTGGTTTTCTAGCCTCAAAAAGTTCCTCAACTCTAGGAAGACCTTGAGTAATATCGGCAACACCAGCAACACCACCAGAGTGAATAGTTCTCATTGTAAGCTGTGTACCTGGTTCACCAATAGATTGTGCAGCAATAATTCCAACTGCTTCACCAATTTGTGCTTCTTCACGTGTAGCAAGTCCCATACCATAGCATTTAGCACATACACCATGTTTTGTACGACATCCAATAACAGAACGTACTTTAACATTATCTATGCCTGCTGCAATAATTTTATCAACGATATTTTCAGTAAGTAAAGTATTTGTATCTGCAATAATTTCTTTAGTTTCAGGATTGATAATATCTTCTAGTGGATATCTACCAAGTAATCTTTCATCTATTTTTTCAACAACTTGATTTCCATCTTTAATATCATAAACATCTATACCTTCATGTGTTCCACAATCTTCTTCTCTTACTATAATGTCTTGAGATACATCAACAAGTCTTCTTGTTAAATAACCAGAATCAGCTGTTCTTAAGGCTGTATCAGATAATCCTTTTCTTGCACCATGAGCTGCAATAAAGTATTCAATTGCATCTAGACCTTCCCTAAAGCATGATTTAATTGGAATTTCAACAACTTTACCTGTAGTACTTGCCATAAGTCCACGCATACCTGCAATTTGTTTTAATTGGTCTAAGTTTCCGTCTTGCTCCAGATTCAGCCATCATGTAAACAGGGTTTAAGCTATCAAAGTTTTCTTTCATTGCAACCTTAACATCATCTGTTGCTTTACTCCAAATTTTAATTACAGCACTATATCTTTCATCATCAGTTATTAAACCACGTTTATATTGTTTTAATACTGTATCTACTTGACTTTGTGCATCTGCTAGAATTGTTTTCTTTGCTTCTGGTACTTTAACGTCACTTACAGAAACTGTAATAGCTCCAATTGTAGAATATTTATAACCTGTTGACTTAATATAGTCTAGTAATTCAGCTGTATCACTTAAACCATGAGCATTTATGGATTTAGCAATTATCTTTCCTAGATTTTTCTTTATAACTGGGAAATTAATTTCTAAATCAAACTCTGTTTCTGGATTTGTTCTATCTACAAAACCTAGATCTTGTGGTATACCTTTATTAAATATAATTCTACCAACTGTTGTATCTATAAGTTTATGTTTTTCTTCTCCATCTACAATTTTACTCATACGTACTTTAATTTTTGCATGCATACCAAGTTCATGATTTTCATGTGCAATAATAGCTTCCTCTGGTGAAGAAAAGTAATTTCCTTCTCCTTTTTCTCCATCAACAAGCATTGTTAAATAGTAACTTCCTAGAATCATATCCTGTGTAGGAACAGTTACTGGTTTACCATCTTGTGGTTTTAAAAGGTTATTTACAGAAAGCATTAAAAATCTTGCTTCTGCTTGTGCTTCTGGTGATAATGGAACGTGAATTGCCATTTGATCACCATCGAAGTCAGCATTAAAAGCTGTACAAACAAGAGGATGAAGCTTAATTGCTCTACCTTCTACTAAAACAGGCTCAAATGCTTGAATACCAAGTCTATGTAATGTTGGCGCACGGTTTAGCATTACTGGATGGTCTTTTATAACATCCTCTAGCATATCCCAAACTTCAGGTCTTAATCTTTCAACCATTCTTTTTGCATTTTTAATGTTATGTGCAATACCACGACCAACAAGTTCTTTCATAACAAAAGGTTTAAAAAGTTCAACTGCCATTTCCTTTGGAATACCACATTGATAAATTTTAAGTTCTGGTCCAACAACTATAACTGAACGTCCAGAATAATCAACACGTTTTCCAAGTAAGTTCTGTCTAAATCTTCCTTGTTTTCCTTTAAGCATATCTGATAAAGATTTAAGTGGCCTATTTCCAGCTCCTGTAACTGGTTTTCCACGTCTTCCATTATCTATTAAGGCATCTACAGATTCTTGAAGCATTCTTTTTTCGTTACGTACAATAATTTCTGGTGCCCCTAATTCTAGTAATCTTTTTAATCTGTTATTTCTGTTAATAACTCTTCTATATAAATCGTTTAAATCTGATGTAGCAAATCTACCACCGTCTAATTGAACCATTGGTCTTAATTCTGGTGGAATAACTGGTACAACATTCATAATCATCCACTCTGGACGGTTATGAGATAGTCTAAATGATTCTACAGTATCTAATCTTTTTATTAATTTTGCTTTCTTTTGTTCGCTTGCATTAACTAATTCTTTCTTTAACTTTTCAGCTAAAGAATCTAAGTCTACTTCTTTTAATAATTTTTCTAATGCTTCGGCTCCCATTTCTGCTTTAAATGAGCCTTTTCCATATTTTTCTTCTGCCTCATGATATTCTTTTTCTGTTAATACTTGTGTTTTCATTAATCCACTAGTACCTTTGTCAGTAACAATGTATGAAGCAAAATAAATTACTTTTTCTAGATTTCTTGGCGAAATATCTAAAATTAATGCAACTCTACTAGGAATTCCTTTAAAGTACCAAATGTGTGCTACAGGTGCTGCAAGTTCAATGTGTCCCATTCTTTCTCTTCTTACTTTTGATTTAGTTACTTCAACTCCACATCTGTCACAAACTATACCTTTATATCTTACTCTTTTATATTTACCACAGTGGCATTCCCAGTCTTTTGTTGGTCCAAATATTCTTTCACAAAACAAACCGTCTCTTTCAGGTTTTAATGTTCTGTAATTTATTGTTTCTGGCTTTTTAACTTCGCCTTTTGACCATTCTCGAATTTTCTCATCTGATGCTAAACCTATTTTGATTTTATCAAAAATATCTAATTCATCCATTTTTCAGGTGCCCCCTTATTTTTATTCTTCATCCAATATATCTTCATCATTTAGCATATTTTCTTCAGCTAAATCATTATCAAATGTCATTAAATCATCTTCTTCATCAACGCTTTCAAAAAGTTCATCACTATCTTCTAAAGTACTTAAAGAATCGTCATCTGCTTCGATATAATCATCTTCAAGTTCAGATTCATCTAAAACAGTATCTTCTCCCATCTTTTTATTAGAATCAATATTAAAATCAATTCCATCTTCGATATTTTCTTTTAATTCTAACTCTTTATTATCATTTGAATACAATCTAATATCCAATCCTAAAGATTGAAGCTCTTTTATTAATACTTTGAAGCTTTCTGGAACTCCTGGTTCTGGAATATTTTCACCTTTAACAATTGCTTCATAAGTTTTTACTCTTCCTACTACATCATCAGATTTAACAGTTAACATTTCTTGAAGTGTGTAAGCTGCACCATAAGCCTCTAGTGCCCAAACTTCCATTTCACCAAAACGTTGTCCACCAAACTGAGCTTTACCTCCAAGTGGTTGTTGTGTAACTAGTGAGTATGGTCCTGTTGAACGAGCATGTATTTTATCATCAACTAAGTGATGTAATTTAAGCATATACATTACACCAACTGTAATTGGATTATCAAATGCTTCACCTGTTCTACCATCATAAAGAATTGTTTTTCCATCTCTTGAAAGTCCTGCTTCTTCAAGTAAGTCTTCTATTTCATTTGATTTAGCTCCATCAAATACTGGTGTTGAAACTTTCCAACCTAAAGCTCTTGCAGCCATGCCTAAGTGAACTTCAAGCACTTGTCCTAAGTTCATACGAGAAGGTACACCCAAAGGATTTAATACTATATCTACAGGTGTTCCATCTGGCATAAATGGCATGTCTTCTTCTGGAAGTATTCTTGAAATAACACCTTTATTACCATGACGTCCAGCCATTTTATCTCCAACAGAGATTTTTCTTTTTGTTGCAATATAACAACGAATTACTTGGTTTACTCCAGGTCCTAATTCATCAGAATTGTCTCTTGTAAAGATTTTAACATCAACAATTGTTCCAGCTTCTCCATGAGGAACACGAAGTGAAGTATCTCTTACTTCTCTTGCTTTTTCTCCAAATATCGCACGAAGTAATCTTTCCTCTGCTGTAAGCTCTGTTTCACCCTTAGGAGTTACTTTACCAACTAAAATATCTCCAGGTCTTACTTCTGCACCAATTCTAATAATACCATTTTCGTCTAAGTCTTTTAGACCATCATCTCCGACATTTGGTATATCACGAGTAATCTCTTCTGGACCTAATTTTGTATCACGACATTCACAATCATATTCTTCAATATGAATAGAAGTATATACATCTTCCTTAACTAATCTTTCACTAATTAAAACAGCATCCTCGTAGTTGTAACCTTCCCATGTAGTATACGCAATTAATACATTTTTTCCAAGTGCCATTTCTCCATTTTTAGTTGATGGTCCATCTGCTAATATATCTCCTGCTTTTACTATTTCGCCTCTTGTTACAACAGGTCTTTGGTTTATACAAGTTCCACCATTTGTTCTTTTAAATTTACGAAGTTTATATTTATCTAATACATTATTTTTATTTCTAACAATAACCTCATCACTACTTACTTTTTCTACTACACCATCATTTTTTGCAGTAACTGTTATTCCAGAGTCTTTTGCAGCTCTGTATTCAATACCTGTTCCAACAATAGGTGCTTCAGATGTAAGAAGTGGAACTGCTTGACGTTGCATGTTTGAACCCATTAATGAACGCTTAACGTCATCATGTTCTACGAAAGGAATCATTGCAGCAGCTACAGAAACAAGTTGTCTTGGTGATACATCAACATAATCAACTAATTCTCTATCAACCTCTGTAATTTCTTCTTTATATCTAACTTTAATTCTTTTATTTATAAATCTGCCTTCTTCATCTAATGGTTCAGAAGCTTGAGCAATTATGTATTTGTCTTCAACATCTGCAGGCATATATTCAATAATATCTGTTAATTTTCCTGTTTCTTTGTCCACTTTTCTATATGGTGTTTCAATAAAACCATATTCATTAATAATTGCATAACAAGAAAGTGCAGAAATAAGTCCAATGTTTGGTCCTTCTGGAGATTCAACTGGGCATAATCTACCATAGTGAGTATGGTGAATATCTCTAACTTCGAAACCAGCTCTTTCTCTTGTTAATCCTCCAGGTCCTAATGCAGAAATTCTTCTTTTATGTGTAAGCTCTGAAAGTGGGTTGGTTTGATCCATAAATTGTGATAATTGTGAACTTCCAAAGAACTCACGAATAGATGAAGTTATAGGTTTCGTATTAATTAATGTTTGAGGAGTAATTACATCTAAATCTTGTATTGTCATTCTTTCACGAACAACTCTTTCAAGTCTTGCAAGACCAATTCTAAATTGATTTTGTAATAACTCTCCAACACAACGAATACGACGATTTCCTAAATGATCAATATCATCTACATTGCCAAGACCATATTCTAAATTTAAAAGATAGTTAATTGAAGCTATAATGTCTTCATTTGTTATATGTTTTGGTACTAATTCATCATATCTATCTTTTAAAACTCTATGTAAATCTTTTTCTTCTGTAGAATCTAATATAGATTGTAATACTTGATAATTTACAAGTTCTTTAAAATGAAGGTCTGAAATATCTACATTTGTAACAAAATTGTGAATATTTACTGTTCCATTTCCAATTACTCTTATCTTTTTATCTTCTACGTTTAAATCTACAATATTAATTCCAGAGTTTTGTATTTCCTCTGCTATTTCTTCTTCAATAATATTTCCTTTTTCTACTAAAACTTCTCCAGTTGATGGATCTATAATATCGTCATAAGCAACTTTTCCTGTAATTCTTGATGCTAAACTTAATTTTTGATTAAATTTAAAACGTCCTACTTTTGCTAAATCATATCTTTTTGGATCAAAGAATAATCCAGTAAATAGATTTCTTGCAGCGTCTACAGTTGGAAGTTCTCCTGGTCTTAATTTTTTATAAATTTCAATTAAAGCTTCATCAGTTGTTTTTACAGTATCTTTTTGAATTGTAGCAACCAATTTTGGTTCTTCACCGAAAAGCTCTAAAATTTGACTATCTGATTCAATTCCAATAGCTCTTAATAATGTAGTTACTGGTATTTTTCTTGTTCTATCTACTCTTGCATAGAATATGTCGTTGCTATCTGTTTCATATTCAATCCAAGCTCCACGAATTGGCATAACAGTAGATGTATAAATTTTCTTTCCAGTTTTATCATAGTCACTTGCATAGTAGCATCCTGGTGAACGTACAAGCTGGCTTACTACAACTCTTTCTGCACCATTAATTACAAAAGTTCCGCTATCTGTCATAAGTGGGAAATCGCCTAAATAGATTTCTTGTTCTTTAATTTCACCTGTTTCACGGTTAATTAAACGAACTTTAACGTGTAATCTTGTAGAATATGTAGCATCTCTTTCTTTTGCTTCTTCTACAGTATACTTTGTTTTATCCTCCATGTAATAATCGAAAAATTCAAGAACTAAATTTCCTGTATAGTCTATTATTGGAGAAATGTCTTTTAGAACCTCTCCAAGTCCTTCTTCAATAAACCAATCATAGGAATCTTTTTGAACCTTAATAAGGTTTGGCATTTCAATTGCGTCACCTATTTTTGCAAAAGTCTTTCGTACACACTTTTCATGTTTTACTTCTTTTAACAAAACAAATCACCCCTAAAAAAATTTAAGCAGAAATAAATATATATAAAGATTTATAAATGAGTCCTTCTTATTCTTAAAACTATTTAAACAAACAAATAGAGTGTACTGCTTAAATAACTCTATTTGTTTTTTCGTTTGTAAAAATAATTCCTCTCATTTTAAATTTATAACCTTAAAAATAGCAACAAAAAGATTGGTCAGCACTTATTTATTTTTTATGCTAACAATCTCTTTCATGTTTTATTACTTTTTATTTATTTTATTTAATATTATTAAAATTTTAACCACCCTTTTTTCTTTTTGGTTTGGTCATATTCTTTTTTATTATAACTTATTTGATTTTAGCTTGTCAATAGTTTAAATAAAACTTTTTTGGGCTTTTTTCATAAGAAAAACACATACCAAATAATTATTTTGATACGTGTTTTCTTTGGAGATTTACCATGATGCATTCCACTCAATATTATTCATTCCTTCTGTCCATTCCTTGTAGTATATTTGACTACCAATCTGACAGTAAGAACCTTTAGGAAGCATATACTTTTCGGCAAAATCTTCAACATTAGGAGTTGTTGTAGCTTCAAGTGGTAAAAAACCAATAGCTCCATTTGTTGTGTCTTTTACTTGACCCATTAAAACTTTTCGAGCAATTTTAACATATTCTTCTGGAACATCGTCAAACGTTATCTCTCCTGAAGGAACACTAACGTTTATAAAATTGCCATCTGAATCAATCTTGACAGTTTCGTAACCATTAAGATGAGTTATTTCATTATAAAGCTTTCCATTTCTGGAATTTCGATTTTTAATGAAATCATTTCTTATTGCAAACATAACTGCCGTTACACCATCTTCTCCGTCAACTCCTGCTTCTGCTACAGCTACTTGGCAAAAAAGTTCGAACTCTTCTGTCGAGTAGTTTATAGCGTCATAGTATGTACCAATTGGTACATAATCAGTTACAGCATTTTTCGTTTTAGGTTTTGTTTCTTCCTTTAGTCCTTCTGCCACCGTAGTTTGTGTGTTTGTATCATTTATATCGCCTGATTGAGCATATGAATTAAATGTCATATTACAGTAACACAATATAAATATAATACCGGACAAAACTACTATTTTCTTGAGTCCTATTTTGTACCGAAGTACAATATAAATTTTTCTTACTCTCTGTACATGCCTATACAACTGTTGATCTGTCATTTTTGTACCTCCTCCACAATTCGTGGCTTTTTTTTCAGAATTTTTAATATACTTATTATATCACACTTTTTTGTTTTTGTCTAATTATGTAAATATTCGATATTATTTTTGCTATTTTTTCTTATTCTTTATTGTATAAGTGTTCTATTATTGACAGAGGTTTTAGAAATTTATACAATTGAATTACCAAAGTTCATAAAATATGTAAACAAATGTAAATCAAAAAACCTTGAATCTTTGGGTAAAATTTATTAGCCATTTTGGTTCATATAAATTGCATATGCACCTTCAATAGTTGTTCCACTTGGTAAATTTTCAGATTGAATAGCATAAGCATTCAAATCAATCTGGTAAGAGCTAAGTTCAGCTTGTCCTTCAACTAGATTTGCAAATGTTACTGTATTAAATAGTGCTGTTGTTGTTTCATTTACCCCTAATGCTTTATTATAATAGTACACATATGTATAAGATTCAACTTCATTTGAACTATTCAAATTTTCTTTTCTAGCTGATACAATTTCTTTCCAATCATTATTTATGTTGTATGTAAATAATTGTGTATTAGTTGGATTTCCTTCATTTAGTAAAGTCCCGTCATTATTTGCTACTACTACATTTTTAACTGGCACAGTTACTTTTAAATACACATATGCACTATTGTTTCCTATATTTTTTATTTGTGGATCTTTTTGTATTGTATCATTTGGAACAACATTTTCTGCATAATCTGGAATTCCATTACCATTTGAATCTGTAGCTGATTCCCAGCTTGGTTCTTTTAATTCAATTTTAACTTGTCCAACTACAAACTGGTTTGTAGCTGTATCTGTATCTGTTAAATATGCTGATATCCCCCAAATACCTAATATGCTAATTATAGCTATTATGCACACTATTAAAATCATTTTGTTTGTTTTCTTATTGTCATTTTTCACTTTTAGTACCTCCTTTTACTTTTTTATTTCAAGGGTAAGGGGAATAGCCTTACCCTTGAATTACTTATTCTATATAGTTTACTGTAGCATTTTTGAAGTAGTCATTGTAACTTCCTATTGTAATTGCTGAAAATTGTTCTGGCGTTCCGTGGTAATTGATTGTTGTTAGATTACTACAATCATAAAATGCACCACTTCCTATACTCGTTACACTACTTGAGATGTCTATACTTGTTAATTTACTGCAACCAATAAATGCACTATCTCCTATACTTGTTACACTACTTGGGATTCCTATACTTGTTAATTTGCTACAACCACTAAATGCACTATTTCCTATACTTTTTACTCCTTCTTGTATTGTTATACTTGTTAAACTGCTACAACCATAGAACACTCTATCTTCTATACTGGTTACACTACTTGGGATTTCTATACTTGTTAAACTGCTACAATCTCCAAATGCATATCCCCCTATACTCGTTACACTATTTGGTATTTCTATACTTGTTAATTTACTACAATATCTAAATACTTCACTTTCTATACTAGTTACACTACTTGGGATTTCTATACTTGTTAAACTGCTACATCCCCTAAATGCACTATCTCCTATACTAGTTACTCCTTCTTGTATTGTTATACTTGTTAAACTGCTACAGTACTCAAATGCATAATTTCCTATACTAGTTACACTACTTGGGATTTCTATACTTGTTAAACTGCTACAACCACTAAATACTCCAGATCCTATACTCGTTACTCCTTCTTGTATTGTTATACTTGTTAAACTGCTACATCCATAAAATACACTATCTCCTATACTAGTTACACCACTTGGGATGTCTATACTTGTTAAACTTCTACAATTATAAAATGCACTATTTCCTATACTAGTTACACTATTTGGGATTTCTATACTTGTTAAACTGCTGCAACTACTAAATGCACTATTTCCTATACTAGTTACACTATTTGGGATTTCTATACTTGTTAAACTGCTGCAA
>USCV01000032.1 GCA_900553225.1 uncultured Clostridium sp.
TATTTTGAAAATTATTGTGAATTAGTTTTAGATTCTTTTAATCTAAAAAATTTTTATTTTAATTTTCAAAATGCAATTATATTTTTTCAGCAATATGATATTGCACCTTATTCAAGTGGAATTCCCACATTTTATATCCCACTTCCTAGTCAATTACTAAATAAATAATGATTTTGTTTTTTTAATTTTGTAGCGTATTAATACAAAAAAGTAGATAACTTTTGTAAGTTTTCTACTTTTTTAGTTTTAATTATATAATAAATTATTTCATAGATTCTTCAACTGCAACAGCCACGGCAACAGTTGCTCCAACCATTGGGTTATTTCCCATACCAATTAATCCCATCATTTCAACATGAGCTGGAACTGATGATGATCCTGCAAATTGTGCATCTGAATGCATTCTTCCCATAGTATCTGTCATACCATAAGAAGCAGGTCCAGCAGCCATATTATCTGGGTGAAGTGTTCTTCCTGTTCCACCACCTGAAGCTACTGAGAAATATTTCTTTCCTTGTTCAATACATTCTTTCTTATATGTACCAGCAACGGGATGTTGGAATCTTGTTGGGTTTGTTGAATTTCCTGTAATTGAAACATCAACACCTTCTAAGTGCATAATTGCTACACCTTCTCTAACGTCATTTGCTCCGTAGCATCTTACTTTTGCTCTTTCTCCATCAGAATAAGCAATTTCTTCTACAACATTTACTTTTCCTGTAAAGAAGTCAAAATCTGTTTTTACATAAGTAAATCCATTAATTCTTGAAATTATTTGTGCTGCATCTTTTCCTAATCCATTTAAAATAACTTTTAAAGGTTCTTTTCTAACTTTGTTAGCTGATTTTGCAATTCCAATTGCTCCTTCTGCTGCTGCAAAGCTTTCATGTCCTGCTAAGAATGCAAAGCACTTTGTTTCTTCTGATAATAACATTGATGCTAGATTTCCATGTCCTAATCCAACTTTTCTATCATCTGCAACAGAACCTGGAATACAAAAAGCTTGTAATCCTTCACCTATTGCTTTTGCAGCTTCATGAGCTTTTACTGCTCCTTTTTTTATTGCAATTGCTGCACCTAAAGTATATGCCCATGCTGCGTTTTCGAAGCAAATTGGTTGAACTCCTTTCACTATTTCATATGGATTAAATCCTTTATCCTTACAAATTTGTAATGCATCTTCGAAATCTTTGATTCCGTATTTTTCCATAACTGGTTTAATTTGGTCTATTCTTCTTTCATAACTTTCAAATGTTACTGCCATATTTATTCTTACCTCCTAAATTTGATTTTTCTTTCTATTATTATTCTTTTCTTGGATCTATTTTCTTAACTGCTTCATCAAATCTTCCGTATTTTCCACTTGCTTTTTCAATTGCTTCCATAGGTTCGATTCCAGCTTTAATATTGTCCATCATTTTACCTAAATTAATATATTTATAACCAATTATTTGATCATCTTTATCTAGACCAATTTCAACAATATATCCTTCTGCAAGTTCTAAGTATCTTGGTCCTTTTACCTTTGTTGAGTAAATTGTACCAACTTGGCTTCTATGACCTTTTCCTAAATCTTCTAGTCCTGCACCTACTGGAAGTCCTCCTTCTGAAAATGCAGATTGTGTTCTTCCATATACAATTTGTAAGAATAATTCTCTCATTGCTGTATTTATTGCATCACAAACTAAGTCTGTGTTTAGAGCTTCTAATATTGTTTTTCCTACTAAAATTTCTCCTGCCATAGCAGCTGAATGTGTCATTCCTGAACATCCTATTGTCTCTATTAATGCTTCTTGTATAATTCCTTCCTTAACGTTTAATGTTAATTTACAAGCACCTTGTTGTGGTGCACACCAACCTATACCATGTGTTAATCCTGAAATATCTTTTATTTCTTTAGACTTAACCCATTTTCCCTCTTCTGGAATTGGTGCTGGTCCATGGTCAACTCCTTTTGCAACTGGGCACATATTTTCTACTTCTTTTGAATAAATCATTTTTATTTGCTCCTTTCTTAACCTCTTTTTTTAGTTTAATTATTTCTTTGTAATTTTTATATTTTCTTTAGATTTATTTTTTTACTATTATACTTTCACCTGTCATTTCATCTGGTTTCTTTAGTCCCATAATGTCTAACATAGTTGGTGCTAGGTCTGCAAGTTTACCTGTTTTTAAAGTAACTCCTTCCATTCCAACTAATATAAGTGGAACTGGATTTGTTGTATGAGCTGTATGAGGCTCTCCTGTTTTATAATCAATCATTTGCTCTGAATTTCCATGATCTGCTGTAATTAAACAAATTCCATTAACTTTATTTATTTCTTCAATTACCCTTCCCACACAGTTATCTATTGTTTCTATTGCTTTTATTGAAGCTTCTAGATTTCCTGTATGTCCTACCATATCTGGATTCGCATAATTTAATATTATACTATCATATTTTTCAGACTTTATAGCTTCTACAACTTTATCTGTTACTTCAATAGCACTCATTTCTGGTTTTAAGTCATAAGTTTCAACTTTTGGAGATGGTACCAATATTCTGTCTTCTCCTTTATATTGCTTTTCCTCTCCACCATTAAAGAAAAATGTTACATGTGCATATTTTTCTGTTTCAGCAATTCTTAATTGTGTTAACCCATTATTACTTATATATTCTCCAAATGTATTTTTCAAAGGCTCTTTCTTAAATGCAACTTTTACATTTGGCATTGTCTCATCATATGGTGTCATACATACAAAATATAAATTTAAATCTTTAGTTTCGAATTCATTAAATTCTTTATCTACTAATGTTCTTGTAATTTCTCTTGCCCTATCTGGTCTAAAATTGAAGAAAATAACAGAATCATTTTTTTCTATTGTTGCAATTGGAGCTTCACCATTTACAATAACTGTTGGTTCAACAAATTCATCAAAAATTTCTTTTTGATAAGAGCTTTCAATTGCAGTAACTGCAGATGTCGCTTTTTCCCCAGTTCCATTTACTAATGCATCATATGTTTTTTTGACTCTTTGCCATCTTTTGTCTCTATCCATAGCATAAAATCTTCCTGAAATAGATGCAATCCTACCAACTTCCTTTTCTTTCATCTTTTCTTCTAATTGCATAATATAACCTTCAGCAGATGCAGGTGGTGTATCTCTTCCATCTAAAAAACAGTGAACATATACATCTTCAAAATCTCTTCTTTTTGCAAGTTCTAATAAAGCAAAAAGATGTCTTATATGACTGTGAACTCCTCCATCTGATAAAAGTCCCATAATATGCAATTTTGAATTATTCTTTTTACAATTTTCAATAGCTTCTACAAACTCTGGTATACTAAAGAAATCTCCATCTTCAATTGATTTTGTTATTCTAGTTAATTCTTGATAAACAATTCTTCCAGCTCCAATATTAGTATGACCAACTTCTGAATTTCCCATCTGTCCATCTGGAAGTCCAACATTAAGTCCACTTGTATAAACTTCAGTTGTTGGACATGTTTTCATTAGTCTATCAATGTTAGGGGTATTAGCAAGTTTAACTGCATTTCCTTTTTCATTATCATTTATACCAAACCCATCTAATATCATTAGCATTGTAAGTTTTTTATTCATTTTAATTTTACCATCCTTTTTTCTATATATTGATTAATTCATTTATTATCTTTCGTAGTTTACTATTTTTTCGAATTCTTCTGTTTTTAAACTTGCTCCACCAACTAATGCCCCATCAATATCTGATGTCATAAATAATTCTTGTGCATTTGCAGATTTTACACTACCGCCATATTGAATTATAACTTCATCTGCAACATCTTTTCCATATATCTTTTCTATTTGTCCTCTTATAGCTTTAATACTATTATTTGCGTCTTCTGATGTTGCCGTTTTTCCTGTTCCAATTGCCCAAATTGGTTCATAAGCAATAATTGTATTTTTTACTTGTTCATGATTAAGTCCATCTAGTGCTAAGCGTGTTTGAGATGTTATTATTTCTTCTGTTTTTCCATCTTCTTTTTCTTGTAAAGACTCACCAACACAAACTATTGGTTTTAATTCATTTGCAAAAGCTGCTTTTATTTTTTTATTTACAGTTTCGTCCGTTTCACCGAAATATGCTCTTCTTTCGGAATGACCTATTATTACATATTCTACTCCAATTGATTTAAGCATTTTTCCAGAAACTTCACCAGTATATGCACCATTTTCTTCCCAATGCATATTTTGTGCACCAATTTTTATATTTGTATTTTGTGCAGTTAATAATGCATAAAATAAATCTGTATACGGTACACATAAAATTACTTCATTTTTTGTATCTTTAACCAAAGGTGCTAGTTCGTCAATAAATCTTATTGTTTGATCTGGAAGCATATTCATCTTCCAATTTCCTGCAATTACCTTTTTTCTCATAAAATTACCCCCAATATTTTTATTTATCCATTAAACATTCAATTCCTGGTAATTTCTTGCCTTCTAAAAACTCAAGTGAAGCTCCTCCACCTGTTGAAATATGTGTCATTTTATCAGAAAGACCTGCTTTTTCAACAGCTGCTGCTGAATCTCCTCCACCTATAATTGTTTTTGCATCAAGTGTTGCTAAAAGATTTGCAATTTCATTTGTTCCAATCGCAAATTGATCAAATTCAAATAATCCAACTGGTCCATTCCATATAATTGTCTTTGCCTTTTTTAATTCTTCTTTGTACATTTCAATTGTTTTTTCTCCAATGTCAAATCCTTCCCAACCATCTGGAATATCTGTCCATGCCACAGTTTTGCTTTCTGTATCTTTTTTAAATTCTCTTCCTATTTTTGTATCTATTGGCAACATTAATTTTACATTTTTTTCTTTAGCTTTTTCAATAAGGCTATTTGCCAAATCCAATTTGTCAAGTTCACAAATTGAGTTTCCAACATTATATCCTTGTGCCTTAAAGAAAGTATATGCCATTGCTCCACCAATCATTAATGTATCTACTTTTTCAAGTAAGCTATTTATAACTCCAATCTTATCTGATACCTTTTTTCCACCTAAAATAGCAACAAATGGTCTTTCTGGATTTTCCAAACTTGAACCTAAGAATTTTAATTCTTTTTCTATTAAAAAACCTGAAACTGCTGGCAAAAAGCTAGCTACTCCTGTTGTTGAACTATGAGCTCTATGTGCTGTTCCAAACGCATCATTTACAAAAACTTCAGCAAGTGATGCAAGTTCTTTTGAAAATTCTTCATCATTTTTTTCTTCTCTTGGATCGAAACGAACATTTTCAAGTAAAACTATATCTCCCTCTTTCATGTTGGCTACTAAAGATTTTGCACTATCCCCTACAATATCACTTGCAAGTTTTACTTCTTTTCCTAATAATCTAGATAGTTCTTTTGCAACCGGCTCTAAAGAAAATTCTTTTTTATATTCTCCCTTTGGTCTTCCTAAATGTGAGCAAAGAATTACTTTTGCATTTTTATCCATAAGATATTTAATAGTATCTAATGCACCTACAATTCTTCTATTATCTGTTATTTTTCCATTTTCATCTATTGGTACATTAAAGTCACATCTTACAAGTACTTTTTTACCTTCCACATTTATATCTCTTACTGTCTTTTTATTCATAACACTATCCTCCTTAATTCGTACTCATTTTAGTACAAATTTATGCATACAAAATTATGCATAATGTGTTAAGAGCAGACTTTTTCAGGGTCTGCCCTAAAATTTATTTATGCAAGCTCTGCAAAATATTTTATTGTTCTTACCATTTGGCTTGTATATGAATTTTCATTATCATACCAAGCTACAACTTGTACTTGATATAAATCTTCTGATATTTTTGTTACCATTGTTTGTGTACTATCGAATAAAGAACCAAATCTTATTCCAATTATATCTGAAGAAACCAATAATTCATCTGTATATCCAAATGATTCATTTGATGCTTCTTTCATAGCTTCATTTATTGCTTCTACTGTTATATCTTTTCCTTTAACAACTGCTGTTAATATAGTTGTTGAACCTGTTGGTACAGGAACTCTTTGTGCTGATCCTATTAGTTTTCCGTTTAATTCTGGAATAACTAATCCAATTGCTTTTGCAGCTCCTGTTGAATTTGGAACTATACTGCAAGCTGCTGCTCTAGCTCTTCTTAAATCTCCTTTTCTGTGTGGTCCATCAAGAAGCATTTGATCTCCTGTATAAGCATGTATTGTAGACATGATTCCTGATTGAATTGGTGCAAACTTATTTAATGCATTTGCCATTGGTGCCAAGCAATTTGTTGTACAAGATGCTGCTGATATTATAGTATCATCTTTAGTTAATATTTTTTCATTAACACCAAATACTACTGTTGGTAAATCGTTACCTGCTGGTGCTGATATAACAACTTTTTTTGCTCCTGCTTCAATATGAGCTTGCGCTTTTGCTTTTGATGTATAGAATCCTGTACATTCTAAAACAACATCTACTCCAATTTCTCCCCAAGGAAGATTTTTTGCATCTGCTTCTGCATATATTTTTATTTCTTTTCCATCAACTGTTATAGAATTTTCTCCTGCAACTACAGTATCTGCTTTTTCGTATCTTCCTTGTGCAGAGTCATATTTTAATAAATGAGCTAACATTTTAGGACTTGTTAAATCGTTTATTGCAACAACTTCATACCCTTCTGCTCCAAACATTTGTCTAAATGCTAGACGTCCTATACGCCCAAATCCATTAATAGCCACTTTAACTGACATAATAAAATTCCTCCATTCCGATGCTTAAAAACATCTTTTTTGGTTTTAAACAACCACTGCTATTGTATATCAAAAAAGAATACTTTTCAAGTATTCTTTTAATTTTTGTCCATTTTTTCTTTTAATTTTTGTCCATTTTTTCCATAAAATTTATATTTCCATTTGTGTTGCTAAAAAACTTGCTGCTGATTGAACTACCTTTTGCTCCACTTCAGACATCTTAGTTTTAGCATCTTTGGATAATAAAATTACAGTACCAATTGCATCTCCATCTGCAATTATTGGATATACTACTTGCGCATTATTTTTTCTTTCATTATTATCATTTTTTGTAATTGGAATTGCAGTATCGTTATTTTCTTTACTATTATAATTTTCTTTTTCGTCCATTATTTTTTCTAATTCTTCGCTAATCCCTTGCTCTAGATATTCTTTTTTTGAACCTCCTGAAACTGCAATTACAGTATCTTTATCTGTTATACAAGCAATATGACCTGTTGTTTTTGCAAGGGTTTCAGCATATTCGGTTGCAAACTCTGAAAGTTCCCCTATAGGAGAATATTTTTTTAATATTACTTCTCCTTCTTTATCTGTAAATATTTCTAAAGGGTCTCCTTCTTTTATTCTTAGGGTTCTTCTTATTTCCTTTGGTATAACTACTCTTCCTAAATCATCAATTCTTCTAACTACTCCAGTTGCTTTCATTTCTTCCCTCCTTGTTTTTCATTTTATAATTTTATTATTACAATTTAGGAAAAAATTATGCAAAATTTTTAATTTTGTAAATGCACATAATATTTTATGTGCATTCCTCACTTTAATGCTACTATAAAATAGCAATTATTATTTTATATAGATTACCAACCTGTTCCTGAGCTTTCAACACTATATTTTCCGTTCTGTTCTTTTAACCATACATTAACTTAATTTATTTTCTATCCATTCCCCTTTATCTGTTCCATTACCAGCTAGCCAGTATTGCTTTGATGATGCATCTGGCTTTACTGAATATGTAATAGTTGCAAAAATGTCACTTTTTTTAGCCCCAGGATAATATTCTTCAATGCCATCTATATTCTTTTTTATTTCCTCAAAATCAACAATCTTTACTGAATCTACTCTATAATCAAGTAATTTAGTAGGTATTTCAGATTGTAACTCTGACTCTGATTTTAACTCTTCAAGCCATACTTTCTTTACTGTTTCTTCATTAGAAGTTTGAGAAATATTTTTATCTGTGCTACTTACATTATTTGTAGCTTTTGTTGTATTATCTGTTGTACCATTTATATCATTTGTATTATTTTCATTTATACTGCTATTATTAGACTCCTTCATTATTTGATTTTCCACTTTATTTTCGCCCTTATTTTCCGTTTCAACCTTGTTACTGCTAGCTGTACATCCTGTTAAAACAAATAATGTAACTCCTAATAATATAATCATTAAATTTTTTACTATTTTATTCTTATTCATACAAATACCTCTTTCTTTATTTATTATTTTATATTTTCTCAAAGAATTTTATTATTCTAATATATATAGCTTTTTATGCTTTGTCAATCTTTTGCTATAGTAATTATTCCTACCTCTTTACAACCCGCTTCTTTTAAAACTTTACTACATTCATTTGCTGTACTTCCTGTAGTATAAATATCATCTAATAGTAAGATCTTTCTATCTATTATTTTTTGCTTATTTATTACTTTGTATACACCTTTTATGTTTTCGCTCCTCTGCTTTTTATCTAATGTACTTTGTGCAACAATATTTTTATCTTTTTTTAAAATATCGACTTGTAATTTTATCTTTCCTATTTCATCAGCTAAAATTCTTGCTATTAATTCGCTTTGATTATATCCTCTAACTTTTTTTCTTTCTTTATGAATTGGTACCGGAATTAAAAAATCGTACTGTTCTATAAATTTTATATTTTCTTTATTCTTCAAAACAGCCTCTGTAAAGGTTCTATATAAATAAACTTTATTATTAAATTTATAGTCTATAATTTTCTCTCTAATAATTCCCTCATATTTAAAAATATATAAATGCCTATTATAATTTTTATTATAACTATCAATTTTATTAATTGCTTCTAAATTCACTATTTTTTCACATTCGTTACATATATATTTAGTGTTTAGTTTTCCACAAAATCCGCATATCGGTGGAAAAAATAAATCAAGAACACGTGTTAAGATTTTCATTTTTTCTCCTATCTCGCGCCCCTATACCTAATTTTTTAATAGCTTTTCTTCTAAACCGGTGTTTCTCTTTTTTATATCTTCATTTTGAATCATATAATTTATAATGTTAGAATTTCCAACAATTATTAACATTTTTTTTGCTCTAGTCATACCAGTATAAAGTAAATTTCTAGTTAATAATATTGGTGAAGCCTGTGCAATAGGCATAATAACTACGTCAAATTCACTTCCGCTGTGCTTTATGTACTGTAATTGCATATGCATGTTCTATTTGTTCTAAATCTTGGTATGGATACCATGATGTCTTATAATCATCAAACTGAATTTTTATTTTTTTTTCAGTGTCATCAATGTAAGTAATTGTTCCTATTTCTCCATTAAATACTCCTGCTCCTGTTTCATAGTCAGGTTCTTTTTTCTCCCAGAAAATATCGTAATTATTCTTAATTTGCATTACTCTATCGCCAACTCTATATATTGTTCCCATACTTATTTTTTCAGGAACTCCTTCTTTTTTGGGGTTCAATTTATCTTGTAAAACCTTATTTAACTCTTTAGTTCCTAAAATGCCTTTTTTTGTAGGAGTAATAACTTGTATATTCTTAAAAAAGTCGTAATTTCCATACTTTTTTAATCTTCCATTGCATAAAGATATAACTTGCTCTAAAATTTTTTGTTGATCTGCTTCTTGAATATAGAAAAAATCCTCTTTTGTAGTTTCATTTATTTCATCTTTTTTTATAAAATATTCCCCGCTATTAACTCTATGGCTATTTATAATTATTTTACTTTCTGCAGCTTGTCTAAATATTTTATTTAATGTTATTGTTGTAATTTTTTTAGAATTTATAATATCACTTAAAATGCTTCCTGGTCCAACTGATGGTAATTGATTTACATCTCCCACAAGCACAAGCTTTGTTCCCAGATACACAGCCTTAACCACATAGCTCATTAAAAACAAATCCACCATTGACATTTCATCTATAATAATAACATCTGCATCTATAGGTGTTACATCATAATTGATATTTGTCATCTTTCCTTCTTCTTCAATTTTTCCTATTTCTAATAATCTATGTAAAGTCATTGCTTCTTGATTAGTTACAATAGTCATTCTTTTGGCTGCTCTTCCGGTTGGAGCACATAAAACTGTTTTCTTTCCATTCTTTTTATATAATTCAATTATTAATTTTATAATTGTTGTTTTTCCGAGTACCAGGTCCCCCAGTAATAACACATACATTATTATCATTTACAGCTTCTATAGCTTCTTTTTGTTTATCTGATAAGAAAATATTAGTTTCTTTTTCTATCTTTTTTAATTCTTTATCAAATGAACTAATTTTTTTTATATTCTTAGCATTATCTAACAAACATAGCTTTTCAGCAACAGTTTCTTCTGCTTTATAATAATAAGATAAGTACACCCATGATTTATCATCTTTTTTATCTATAACAATTTCTTCTTTTACTTTTAAATCTATTAAACTATTTTCTATTTCTTCTTCATTCACTCCTAGAAGACTATTAACAAATTTATACAAATCTTCTTCTGAAACTCTACAATGCCCATTATATGTTGCTCTTATAAGTGCATATTTTATTCCACTTTTAATTCTTTTTTCATTGTTATATTCGATTCCTATATCCATAGCAATTTTATCAATTTGCTTAAAATCTACATGATTTGCTACATCAATTAATATATAAGGATTTGCCTGTATTTCTTCTATTGCATTTGTTCCTAACTCTTTATATACATTTTTTGCATTTTGCGCACCTATTCCGAACTTTTCTAAAAATCCTACAATTTGCCATAATTCCCAATTTTCATTAAATTCTTCAGCCATTCCGAATTGCTTTAGCTTCAGTAATTCCTTTTATTTGAGCTAGTTTTGTTGGTTCAAATTTAAATATAGCTATAGTTTGTTCTCCAAATTTATCTACAATTTTTTTTGCAGTAGCTGGGCCAATTCCTTTTATTGCACCATTTCCTAAATACCTTTCTAAACTACTTAGTGATTGTGGCATTATTTTTTCAAATGTATCTATTCTAAATTGTCTTCCATATTCTTGATGTGTAACAAATTTTCCAATTAGACTCAAATTATCTCCAATATGAATAAATGGTAAATAACCTACAATTGTAAATTCTTCTTCATCTGTTTCAAGAACTGCTATTGTATAACTATTTACTTCATTTTGATAAATTATCTCTGTTAATTCTCCTTTTAGTTCCAATCTTTTACATCCTCTTATTTCTTATATTTTTTAATCCTTATTATAAATTTAATATACAATTTCAATCTACAATAAGTAAAAATTTATATCTCTTAAACAATTTTTTATATTATATATTATTATTTTTAAAATGTCTATTCATGTTCGTAACATAAATATTTTTTTTACATATACTATTGTAGGAGGCGTTATTATGGTTAATTTTATATTAAATAGCCTACTATGGATATTAGCTTTATATGGCTTATTTGAAATTATTAGAACAATAATTAATTTATATACATATACGAATTTAAAATCAGACGGAATTTATTTGATTGTTGCTGTAAAAAATCAAGAAAATAAAATTGAAGTATTTATGCGTTCTTTATTATTTAGATTTTTATATGGTAGTGAAGATTATCTTTCTAATATAATTGTAACAGACTTAGACTCGACAGATAATACGAAAAAAATATTACATCATTTAGAAAAAGACTATGATTTTATTAAGGTTGCAAATTGGAAAGAATGTAAAGACATTATTGATAATGTTACTACTAACTAAATATGAATTTTAAATTATTATTACTAGTTATCTTAAAACAAATATATTACACTTATTTGTATACAATAGATTACATTAGTCTCTATGGTATAATTCAAAAAGATAACTAGTAACTTATTTATTAATTTAATTTTTCAATCATTATATATCTTCAATATAATACTTAGTTCCAAGCATCTTATCTGGTAAATATTGTTGCTCTACCATATGTTCTGGATAGTTATGTGGATATTTATAACCAACTCCATATCCGTGTTTTTCCATTCCTTCTGCTGGTGCATTTCTGATATGCATTGGAACTTCACCTGTATCTTTTGTTTTTACATCTTCTAGCGCTTTATTTATTCCAACATAGGTTGCGTTAGATTTTTTAGATGTTGCAACATATACTGCCGCTTCAGATAAAATAATTCTTGCTTCAGGCATACCAACCATATTTACAGCTTGCATAGCAGAAGTTGCAACAACAAGTGCATTTGGATTTGCCATTCCTACGTCTTCTGATGCACAAATAACAATTCTTCTTGCTAAAAACATAGGATCTTCTCCACCATTTAATGCTCTTGCAAGGTAAAAAATAGTAGCATCAGGATCACTTCCACGCATTGACTTTATAAAAGCACTAATATTATCATAATGACTGTCACCATTTTTATCAAAAACAGCTTTTCTGCTTCTAATACTATCTGCCGCAATTTCATTAGTAATATGAATATATCCATCTTCTTGCATTCCGCGTTGTTAACACTGCCACTTCTAATCCATTTAAAGCTGTTCTTACATCTCCATTTGAAACCTCAGCAATTTTTCTAATCGTTTCATCTTCAATTTTTATTTTATAATTTCCAAGTCCATTTTTACTAATTAAAGATCTTTTTAATATTCTAAAAATATTTTCTGCATTAAGAGGTTCAAGTTTAAATACCATAGACCTTGAAATTAGAGCTTTATTTACTTCAAAATAAGGATTTTCTGTAGTTGCGCCAATTAAAATTACAGTTCCATTTTCAACATATGGAAGAAGCGCATCTTGTTGTAATTTATTAAATCTATGAATTTCATCTATAAATAAAATACATCTTCCACTTGGATTCAAAAATATATTTTTAGCATCTTCGATTGCCTTTTTTATATCACTGATTCCTGCAGTAACAGCATTAATTCTTGTAAATTTGTATTTTGTAGTTTGACTAATAACTCTTGCAAGAGATGTTTTACCACAACCTGGTGGTCCCCACAAAATAATACTAGACAACCTATCTGCTTTTATTGTTCTATATAAAATTTTGTCTTTTCCTAAAATGTGTTCTTGTCCCACATACTCATCTAAAGTCTGTGGTCTCATTCTATATGCTAACGGTTCAGATAAATCCATTTAAAATCACCTACATTCCTAAGATTTGTAAACCTTTTTTTATTAGTTCTTCTACTGAGAGATTATTAATTTCTATTTTTTCAAAAACCTTTTCAATTTCTTTTCTATTATAACCAAGCACTTGTAAAGCAGATATTGCATCTTCTAATTTATTATTTTCTTCAATATCATTATTGATAACTTCATTTGCTTTATTCTCTACAGCTTGGGTTGTTTTTAACTTATCCTTTAACTCTAAAACAATTCTTTGTGCAGACTTTGCACCAACACCTGGAATTTTAGTTAAAGTTTTTAAATCATTAGTTATAACAGCTAATGCAAATTTAGAAGGTTCAAGTGTAGCAAGCATTCCAAGTGCAGTTTTTGCACCAATACCACTAACGGAAATTAGTAATTCAAACATACTTAATTCCTCAGCAGAATTAAAGCCAAAAATACTAACATCATCCTCTCTTACTTTTACATATGTATGTATTTTAATAATTTCGCCAACATTTCCTAATTTATCGATTGCAGATTCAGACATAAAAACTTTATATCCAATTCCATTAACATCAATAATTACATACCCTATCATTTTATATTCTAATTTACCTTTAATATATGCAAACATAATTTTTTACCAGATTATAAAAATAATCAAAATCCTTTCTCATAAACTTTTAACTATTCTAACACAAATTTAAAATTTTGCAATACTTTTTTGCAAAAATTTGTTTGTTTTCTTGTTTGCTTCAATAATTTTAATATATCATTTTCACACAATATAGATGCAAATAAAAAAATTGTATAATTTCACAAATTTACGGAAAACTAAGATAAAAAACAAATGGAGGTAATCTTATGGAAAAACATATAATTATAACTGGTTCATCTACCACATCATGGAAAGATGCAATAACCAAAACAATCGAAGAAGCATCAAAAACAATAGACTATTTATCTAGTGTAAAAATTATAGAACAAAGAGCAAAGATAAGCGGCAAGAAAATAGAAAAATACTATGTAGACTTAGACATAACATTTACATTAGATAGGGATAGAAACAAATAGGAGGTAAAGTATAATGGATCCATTAGAAACAAAAACAACGTATAGTAACTATGTAGATCAAAAATCCCCAAACTCTCCAATACTAAAAAACTGTTTTAATGCCTTTTGGGTTGGAGGATTAATTTGTTCAATTGGACAAATTATAATGGATTTTTGCAAATACAAAGGATTAGATCAAACAAGTAGTTCAACTATAGTTTCAATAATACTAATTGGAATTGCAGCAATATTAACTGGGCTAAACATCTTCAATAAAATAGGAAAATTTGCTGGTGCTGGCTCTTTAATACCAATTACAGGTTTTGCAAACTCAATTGTATCACCTGCAATTGAATATAAATCAGAAGGATACGTAATGGGAGTTGGTGGAAAAATGTTTACGGTAGCAGGTCCTGTATTGGTATTTGGAATTTCTGCTTCAGTTATTATAGGAATAATTGCTACATTCTTTAAGTAGCACTAGTATAAATTCGTTTATAAAAAATAGATAAAGGAGGATTTATTTTGGAAAAAATCGGTTCACAAACAATAAAATTCGATGCTCCGCCAACAATTTTGGAAGCAGCATCTATTGTTGGACCTAAAGAAGCTCAAGGTCCGATGGCAAAGTACTTTGACCAATGTCTAGAAGATGAGTTTTGGGGAGAGAAAACATGGGAAAAAGCAGAGAGTAAAATAATAAAAGAAACAGTAAATACAGTTATTTCTAAGTCAAAAATTCCTTCAGAAATGATTGATTACTGTTTTGCAGGGGATTTATTAAATCAATGTATATCTTCAAGTTTTGGACTTCGCGAAATTAATATTCCATTCTTTGGAGTATTTGGAGCTTGTTCAACTTTCGTGGAGAGCATGTGCTTAGGAAGTGTTTTTGTTGAATCAGGCGCAGCTAAAAATGTGTTATGTGCTACTTCTAGCCACTTTTGTAGTGCTGAAAAACAATTTCGTTTTCCTTTGGAACTTGGAAATCAAAGACCACCAACTTCTCAGTGGACAGTAACTGGTGCAGGTGCAACAATTTTAACTTCATCTGGCACAGGACCTTTTATTACTAACATTACTCCTCGGCAAAATAACTGATATGGGAATAAAAGATGCAAATAATATGCGGCGCTGCAATGGCACCTGCTGCCCTAGATACCCTAATTACTCACTTTCAAGATACTGGAAGAAAGCCAAGTTATTATGATGCAATTATAACTGGAGATTTAGGTCATGTCGGAAAAGAAATATTAATAGAACTTGCCGAAAAGAAAGGCTATAATATAAAATCCAATTATAATGACTGCCGGAGTTTTAATGTTTGATAAAGAAACACAAGATACACATTCTGGTGGCTCTGGTTGTGCATGTCTTGGAACAATTTTCTCTGGTTACTTTTTTAAACAATTAAAAGATAGAAAAATGAAAAAAATATTATTAATAGCAACTGGTGCTTTAATGAATTCAACAAGCACCCAACAAGGAGAAAGTATTCCTGGAATTGCTCATGCTATTAGTATAGAAATGTAAAATAGGAGGGAAAAAATGGATTTTATTCAAAGTATAGATTGGATGCAATTAGTTAGATGTTTTATTGTAGGAGGTCTAATTTGTATAATAGGTCAAATTCTAATTGATAAAACAAAACTTACACCAGCTAGAATACTAGTTGTATTTGTTACAGTAGGTGCTATTTTAGGTGGTCTTGGTATATATAAATATCTAATTGATTTTGCAGGTGCTGGTGCAACTGTACCTTTAACAGGTTTTGGTGCAAACTTAGCCAAAGGAGCTATTGAGGAAGTACAAAAATCAGGATTACTTGGAGCTTTTGTCGGAGGTGTAAAAGCTTCTGCTGGTGGAATTGCTGCAGCTGTATTTTTTGGATATATTGCTTCTTTAATAGCAAAACCTAAAATAAAAAAACAATAGATTTATTAATTTTATTTTAAAAGAAGGTAATAATATTTAAAAAATCTTATTACCTTCTTTTTTATTGTTATTTTACATAGCCTTTTCATATTTAATATATTCAATATTGCTGTTTTCACTTCTTTTTACCATGCACTCATAAATTCTATTACGTAAGTCCTGTTTTTGGTCTTTTAGAGGAATATTCTTATTGGGGAAAAAAGGTCCATCGATATATGTTATAATTTTAATTTTGTTATTATCTTTTCCATAACTTTGATATGTGTTTGTCATACAAAATGCTGGTTTTGAAAATTGTATCGGATATTTAAATGAAACCGATCTGAAGTTTCTAATTTTCGTATAATACGGCCATATATGTGCTTCTGGATATATAGTAACTGAATATCCTTTATCAACTCTATTTTTTACTTCTTTTAAAAAATTACTCATTGCCTTTTTATTTGTAGGTATTGGTATTGCACCTAACATTTGAACACTGTTTCCTAAAAACTTTATAGAAACATTTTCTGGGTTAACTATAAAGAAATTTCTTTTAGGATAATTTGCAATACTTGGTAAAAATGTATCAGCAAAAGCCTGTGTATGATTTACATATATAAAATATCCTTCTTTTTTATATTTTTTTAATTTTTCTTTGCCT
>USCV01000033.1 GCA_900553225.1 uncultured Clostridium sp.
CGCTCAGCAAAAGTGTCGGAATACCTGCTTTCCTGGCAGCTTCATAAACAGTATATATTGAATTCCATACCTCAGGAAATTGTATTATAAAAGCAACTTTCGGAAGAGTATGGTCATTTTTTCTTTTTTTAATATTTTGATTTTCTTTTAATTTATAACTATTTAAATTTGTTACCCCATAACGCTCCATAAAATCTAATCTTTTTTCTCTTTCAGCAGTTTCCTTTTTTAATTCTTCTAATAGTCTTTTTTCTTCTTCATTTGTAGGTTCTATTTGATCTAACTCTGGAATAGTATTTGCACTTTCTGGGTTATCTATTAAAATCTTCTTAAGTACTTGTAATATACCTATTTTTTCTTTACTTTCTAATTTATTTTTCATAATCTTTTCTTAAATTACTTAAGAATTCACCTCCGACTATTTTTAAATTACTATCTATATATTAACATAAAAGAAAAGAAAAATCAAGTAAAACTCGATTTTTCTTGTTAACTTTCGTGTTTTTGAATCATTTTATTATAAGTTAGTTTTTCCCATTAAATAATTATAGATTTAAAATTAAAATTTATTTCATAAAAGAACTAATTACATTGTCCATTGCTTCTGCTTCTTTTTCATAATTGCTCTCTAATGTAGCCGTTGTTAAAATATGTGCATTTTCACTATCTAAAAAGCATGCTTGCTTTATTACTACATTAGTATCCGATTGTTTTACAGTATATTTTATTATAGATGCATCTTTTCCATTTAATGTTACTTCATTTTCTTCTATATCTCCTACTACTTCCATGGTCTTTTTAACATTTGCCACAGCTGCTGACATATATGATGTTAAATTATAAGTCTTAGGAACTGATTCTGATAGATAATTTACACTTGTTCCTGTAGATGTATCACCAAATACTGGTTTACTTGAAGTACCTAAATTTTTCCATTCACTTGGATATGAAAATCTAACTCCTGAAGAATGAACATATTCTGTATATCCTTCTAAGTCTTTTTTGTTTATTGCCTCTTTTTTATTTGAATTTTTTCCTCCTATATTTAATGAACATCCTGTAAGTGTTAATATAGCAACTAAAACTATGCAAATTAATGCCCCTATTTTTCTTGTGTTTTTCATAAAAATTTCCTCCCTTTTTAATTCATATAATCTTTTAATTTTTTACTTCTACTTGGATGTCTAAGCTTTCTTAATGCCTTTGCTTCAATTTGTCTAATTCTTTCACGCGTTACCATGAACTCTTTTCCAACTTCTTCCAAAGTTCTTGCTTTTCCATCCTCTAGTCCAAATCTTAATTTTAAAACTTTTGCTTCTCTTGGTGTTAATGTATTCATTACCTCTTCTAATTGTTCCCTTAATAGTGTATATGCAACAGAATCTTGAGGTGCTGGTGAGTCATCGTCTTGTATGAAATCCCCTAAATGACTATCATCTTCCTCTCCAATAGGTGTTTCAAGTGATACTGGATCTTGTGCTATTTTTTGTATTTCTAGCACTTTTTCAACAGGAATTTCCATCTCTTTTGCTATTTCTTCTGGAGTAGGTTCTCTTCCAAATTGTTGAAGTAAGTGCCTAGATGTTCTAATTAATTTATTTATTGTTTCCACCATATGAACTGGTATTCTAATTGTTCTTGCTTGATCTGCTATCGCTCTTGTTATAGCTTGTCTAATCCACCATGTAGCATAAGTACTGAATTTATAACCTTTTGTATAATCAAATTTTTCTACTGCCTTTATTAATCCCATATTACCTTCTTGGATTAAGTCAAGAAATAGCATTCCTCTTCCAACATATTTTTTAGCAATACTTACTACTAATCTTAAATTTGATTCAGCTAATTTTTGTTTTGCTTCCTCATCTCCCTTTAAGACTTTTTCTGCTAATTCTAATTCTTCATCATATGAAAGTAATGGAATTTTTCCTATTTCTCTTAAATACATTCTTACTGGATCATCAGTATTTACAACTTCTATGTTATTTACATCAATATCTTCTATATTTATTTCTTCAACTTCTTCTAGGTCATCTGGATCTGGTTCTTCTTCTAAATCATCTTTTATAACATTAATTCCTATATTTTCTAGTTTATCAAAAATTTCTTCAATTTGTTCTGCAGTAGCATCTTCTAGTTGGCTTGCTAACTCACCATATGTTATTTTTCCTTCTTTTTTTGCATTTTGAATAATATTTGCAATTTTTTCTTTATTATCTAATACTTTTTGTTGTGTATTTACATCGCTTTCTGCTTTCTTCATTTTCAACCTCCTATTTCATTTTGGCTAATTTTACTATTATTTCACTTAACCTTTTTTCAAAATTTGCTATTTCATCTGTAGATAAATCCTTGTTTTCTAATTTATTAATAATTTCATTTCTTTCACTAATCATTTTTTCTTTTCTGTAAGTATACAAAATATCGTCAATACATTTATTAAGTTCAGTAATTTCAAAGTCATATGCCATTATGCCTGTTAAATAATTTATGGTTTCTTCATCAGAAAACCAATCAGTTGCATTATTAGTATTACTATTTCCTTTTTGTAATTCTTCATACAACTTTGATAAAATTTTTTTATTAATCTCAATTTTTAATTCATTTGGTGAAATTTCATTACTTATTTTTAAATAGCTTTGATTTGGATATTGTAATAAAAGATATATTAATAAACTTTCCCTTTTCTTTACTGCTTCATCTATTTCCTCATCTTCTTTTTTCTTTATAACAACTCTTGAGGCAGTTTCTATTGTTTTTAAATTATCTTTTTTCTTATACAATAATTTATTTATTTCTGAGTATATTGCTTCTTTTGATATATGATAGTCAGAAGAAATCTTTTCTATATAAACTTCTCTTTCTATATTGTTCGTTACTTTTGCAAGTACCTTTGCAATTTCGTTTAAAAATTTTATTTTATCATTTGTATTTTCTAAGTTAAGTTTTTGTTTTAACATTTTTATTTTGTACTCTACTAAAGATATTGCATTATCTACACATTTTTGAAATCTCTCTGGTCCATATTTAGTAACAAATTCATCAGGGTCTTTTGCACCATATATTTGCAAAATTCTAATATCACAACCTAAATTTTGCAAAATTTCTAATCCTCTTAGGGTTGCTGCTTGCCCTGCACCATCTGCATCATAACCAATAATAATTTGTTCACTACTTTTTCTTAATAATCTTCCTTGCTGTTCTGTCAATGCAGTTCCAAGTGATGCAACTGCATTATGTATTCCTCTTTGATGCAGTGATATAGCATCCATATAACCTTCAACAATAATAATTTTTTTTATTTCTTCTTTTTTTGCTATATTTAAACCAAATAAATGTCTTCCTTTATGATATACTATATTTTCTGGTGAATTTATATATTTAGGTTTACTATCATCTAATACTCTTCCGCCAAAAGCAATAATTCTATTTCTAGTATCTTGAATAGGAAACATTAATCTTCTTCTAAAACGATCAATATATTTTCCATTTTCGTTTTTATTAACCAGACAAGATGCAAGTATTTCTTCTTCAGTAAAACCTTGTCTTTTTAATTCCATATATAATTCATTAAAATTGCCTGAATAACCAATCAAAAAATTTTTTAATGTTTTGTTATCTAATCTTCTTTTTTTTATGTAATCTTGTGCCTGTTTTGATTCTGGTTTATATAGTCTTTCATGATAAAAATTTGCAGCAATTTCATTTATTTTATATACTTTTGATTTTAATCTAATTAATTTGTCATCTACTGCATTATCCAATGTTGGCAAATTTATTCCTGCTTGGTTTGCTAAACTTTCTAATGCTTCTAGAAAACTAATATTTTCAATTTTCTGCAAAAAATGAAAAACATTACCTCCAACTCCACAACCAAAACAATGAAATATTTGCTTATCTGGAGATACAGAAAAAGAAGGTGATTTTTCTTTATGGAATGGACATAATCCAAAAAAATTCCTACCACTTCTTTTTAAAGTTACATATTGAGATATAACATCTACTATATCGTTTTTATTTCTTATTTCGTCAATTAGTTCATCACTATAACGCACCATTTAAGACACCTTTCTTATCATTATAATTATATTATTCGACGGAAATTTTATAAATCCTTCTACTTTATTGCATATGTTGACATTTTTATGTAAATTTTCTTATTTGCAAAAAAAACACTTTAAATTTTTTATTTTTAAAGTGTTTCCTTTGTTTTTAAGATTACATTTCAGATGTACCAGTTCCTTCAAACGGAATAAATTTACTAACAATATTTTTATTAATGTCTAAACCTTCTTCTGGCATTCTGTTTTCCTTAAAAGACATATTAATTTTATTATCTACTAATTGTTCTACTTCTTCTTTGAAACTATGCTTTGCAAGCACTAATTCACTTACTAATATTTGCTTTGCATTATTTAGCATTTTCTTTTCTCCTGTTGATAATCCTTTTTCTTTTTGCTTGAAACTTAAGTTTCGAACAACATCAGCTACCTCGTAAATATTACCGCTTCTCATTTTATCCATATTGTCTCTGTATCTTTTATTCCAGTTATTTGACATTTCTGTTTCATCTTGTTCTAGAATTCCTAATACTTTTGGCACATCACTTTCACCGATAATATTTCTAACACCAATTTGCTCTGCTTTTGCGATTGGAACCATCACCTTTACTTCCCCAGGCATTGAAATGATATAGTATTTCTCTGTCTCATTACAAATATTTTTTTCCTCTATTGCGCTGATTGTACCAGCTCCATGCATTGGATGTACAATTTTATCCCCTACATTAAACATGTAAGTCACTCCCTTCAATAAGCTATTTTCTCTAAGTCAAGAAAGGTTTCGTTTCACTTTTTTAACTACATTATTATTATACAACAAAAAATGGTAAAAGTCAAAACTTTTACCACCCATTTTTCTCGTTATTTTCTCTGTAAGCCTTGCTATTCAAGGAAATAATTTTTTTTATTTTTTTATGTAGATAAATTTATATGTTAATTTTTACTTGTACTTCCAAATCCACCTTTTCTTTCTCCTTGTGCATTATCATCATCTACTACCTTATATTTCTGGAAGATACCTTGACCTATAACATCTCCTTTTTTTATTTCAACATCATGATCAAAGAAATTGTAAAACGCAAACATAATCGCACCATCATTATCTTGATTTCCGTAATAATCAGCATCAATTATTCCTATACTATTTGCTAGTACTAATCCTTTTTTAAATGGATTAGAACTTCTATTGCATAGCATTAAATATTCATTTTCTTTCATATATGCTTTTAAACCTGTTTTTACAAGTGTAGGTTTTTGTCCTGGTACATATGCAGGAATTATACAATCTTGTGCAGATTCTATGTCATATCCTGCTGAGAATTTTGTTTTTCTCTCAGGTATATTAATTCCCTCATTTTCGAAGCCTTTTGCTATTTCGAACCCTCTTTTTCTTTCCATTTTATCATCTTTCCTTCCTATATTTTTTAACACATTTGACATTATACTACATATATTTTTAAAAATCACCATTTATTTTAAATTTTTTTTAGTAACTTTTTTAAAAGATTTGACATAACATATAGCAAGTATATTATTAATGCAACTGGAGGATTTTTATATGAAAACATATCCATTAAGCCAAGTTAATCTAAACCATACTGCCATTGTTGATTCTTTAGATTGTTCTAGCAATTTAAGAAGAAGGCTCTTAGACCTAGGACTATGTAAAAACACTCGGGATAACCCCCATTTTTAGAAGTTTTTCTGGTGATCCTACTGCATACAATATTAGAGGCACAACAATTGCTATTCGAGATGATGATGCAAAGCACATCTTAGTTAGATTAGAAAATATTTAGATTTTTCAAAAAAGGTAACCCTATTTTCTCTCTTTCATATACTAAAATAGGAAGGTGATTTTATGGGATTAACTACTAGTTCTACAGGAACTAATTTATTAAATGATGATATTGCGCTTCTAAAAAACAAATGCGATTATACTATTGCAATTGCAGGTAACCCTAATGTAGGCAAATCTACAATTTTTAATAGTTTAACTGGAATGCATCAACATACAGGTAATTGGCCAGGTAAAACTGTTGCCAATGCCGCAGGAATAACAAAGTTCAAAGATAAAAATTTTTTACTTGTTGATATTCCTGGTACATATTCTTTAATGTCAAATTCTGAAGAAGAGGAAATTGCAAGAAATTACATATGCTTTGGAGACCCTGATGCAACAATTCTAGTACTTGATGCAACATGTTTAGAGAGAAATTTAAATCTCGTTTATCAAACAATGGAAATTACGCCTAATATTATTGTATGCATAAATTTATTAGACGAAGCAAAAAGGAAAGGCATAAGCATTGATCTAAATAGGTTAGAAAAAGAATTAGGTGTGCCAGTAGTTGGAACAATTGCGCGAAAGAAAAAAACTCTTTCAAACTTAATGAAAAGAGTAGATGAAGTATGCTCCAGAAGGCTTCACATCTCACCAAATTTAATTACATATTCTCCTGCAATTGAAACAAATATTAATGCACTTACTGAAAAAATAAAATATTATATTCCTAAATCTTATAGATATTTATCTAGATGGATATGTTTAAAATTGCTTGACAATGATAAAAAAATTATCTCATCTATTAATAAAAATATTTTTAATTTTCAAATTCAAGAAAAAGAAAATATAAAAGCTAAACTAGATGACTGTATGTGTGCTCTTACTGATGCTAACATTTCCTCTGAAGATTTTAAAGATAACATTGTTTCTAGTATCTTAAAAAGGTGTGAAAATGTAAGTAAAAATGTATGTGAGTATAAAAATTTAAATTATCATAAAAGAGATCGTAAAATTGATAAAATACTAACCTCGAAAACATTTGGTATACCAATTATGCTTTGTTTTTTAGGGTTAATATTTTGGCTAACTATTTCAGGAGCCAATTATCCATCTATGTTACTTTCTCAATTTTTTTCATATCTGGGAGAAAAGCTCCTACTTGTATTTAATTACTTTTCCTCGCCAGAATGGTTTACACAAGTATGCATAGATGGAGTTTATAGAACACTAACTTGGGTCATTAGTGTAATGCTTCCTCCAATGGCTATCTTTTTTCCTCTTTTTACCTTAATGGAGGATTTAGGATACCTACCTAGAATTGCTTTTAATTTAGATAAATGTTTTTGTAAATGTTGCAGTTCTGGAAAACAGGCATTAACCATGTGTATGGGATTTGGCTGTAACGCAGCAGGAGTTATTGGTTCAAGAATAATCGATTCTCCAAGAGAAAAACTATTATCCATAATAACTAATAGTTTTGTACCTTGTAATGGTAGATTTCCATTTTTAATTACAATTGCAATGGTATTTGTTGGTAGCTATGCTAGTGGTTTTACCGCCTCTATTCTGTCTACATTAACAGTTCTTTTAGTTGTTTTACTTGGTATATTTATGACATTTTTTATTACTAATCTATTATCAAAAACAGTTTTGAAAGGTGTTCCTTCTTCATTCATGTTAGAATTACCACCTTATAGAAAACCTCAAATTGGCAAAGTATTAGTAAGGTCAATTTTTGACAGAACACTTTTTGTACTTGGAAGAGCAGTTTGTGTTGCTGCTCCTGCTGGACTTATTATTTGGTTATTTGCAAATATTCATATTCAAGATATTAGTATCCTTACATATGTTGCGAACTTTTTTGATCCATTTGCTAGATTAATGGGACTTGATGGATATATATTAACAGCTTTTATCCTTGGATTACCTGCAAATGAAATTGTCCTTCCAATTATTTTAATGAGTTACACAAGTTCTGGCTATTTAGTTGATTTAGAAGATACTTTCAGTATTGGCCAAATATTGATTCAAAATGGTTGGACACTACTTACTGCTATAAATGTTATGATTTTCACTTTGTTACACTTTCCTTGCAGTACTACTCTAATAACAATAAAAAAGGAAACTAAAAGTATGAAATGGACCGTCTTATCGTTTGTTTTACCAACTTTATGTGGAATTGTTTTATGTATGTTTACAAATTTAGTATGGCAATTATTTATTTAAATCGTAAAAAAAATTGACTTCACGATTTTCCTAAATTATAATAATATATAAATAATATATTATATAAGGAGGTGATTTTGTGAAGACATCATCTGAACTTAGAGCTGAAGCAAGAAATAATTTATCTAAAAAATTTGGTGAAGCCATTGTAATTTCATTACTTTATTTTGCAATTACTTCAGCAATTAATATAGCTTCTCAATTTATTCCATTTGCTTCTATACTATTATTAGCTGTTACAGTTCCATTTTCATATGCACTTGTAATGAGTTTTCTAAAATTAAAAAGAAATGATAACTTTTCATATGGAGATATTTTCACTTTAGGTTTTAATAACTTTGGTAAAATATGGAGTGTCGTTGGAACTATATTATTAAAATTAATAGTTCCTATTATTTTATTAATAGTTTCAATTGCCATACTTGTAGCTGGAGCAATCCTTATCTCAGTAATAACTGGCAATAATTCATCTGACTCTTCAACAGTATTTTTGGTACTTTCATTAATATGTATATTTATTGGAGTAATTATGTACCTTGTATCTCTAGTTCTATTAATAATGAAAAGCTATTATTACTCATTAACTTATTATTTACTATACGATAATCCAAATATGTCTGGAAAAGAAATCGTTGCTTTAAGTGAAAGTATTATGAAAGGTCAAAGAGCAAATTTATTTTTACTTCAACTCTCATTTATAGGATGGGCTTTACTTGCAATATGTACATGTGGAGTTGGATTCTTATTCTTAGAACCTTACATACAATTTGCTACAATAGCTTTTTATGAAGACAGAACTGGGAAACTAGCAAATACTGATAATAATTAAGATTCAAGTTAGAATTTAAAATATTAGCTGTTAAAAGAAAAAGGGTTATTTATGGAAAACACTAAAATATTTAGTTATATTTTTAGCATTTTCCGTAGTAAGCCTTTTTTCTATGTAAACCAGGTATAAAAGATAATCTTATCTTGAATATTTTTGAAAAAAATGTTAAAATAATCATTATTAACATAAATGAGAAAGGATTTTTTAAAATGAATGTAGGATTTATATCTTTAGGATGTAGTAAAAATTTAGTAGATACAGAAATGACAATTGGACTATTTAAAAAGAATAATTACTGTATTGTAAATGATCCAAAAAAAGCCGATATTATTGTTATTAATACTTGTGGCTTTATTGAATCAGCAAAAGAAGAAGCAATTAATACAATTTTAGAAATGGCAGAATATAAAAAGGAAAAATGTAAATATTTAATAGTAATGGGATGTTTAGTTGAAAGATATAAAGATGAACTTGAAAAAGCAATACCTGAAGTAGATTTATTTATTAAATATAGTAAATATGATACAATTTGGGAGCAAATTGAAAATGTTATTGGCCCATCTATTCAAAGTAATTGTCAAAACTTAAGTTTTATGGACAGAACAATTACAACAGGTTCAAGTTATGCATATCTAAGAATCGCCGAAGGTTGTAGTAACCATTGTACATATTGTGCAATTCCATATATCAGAGGTAAATATGTAAGTAGAAAAATGGAAGATATTTTAGAAGAAGCAAATCAGCTTGTTCAAAACGGTTATAAAGAATTAATTGTAATTGCTCAAGATACAACAAAATACGGAATAGACATATACGGAGAACCTATGCTTGCTAAATTGCTAGCAGAACTTTGCAAAATAGAAGATTTAAAATGGATTCGTTTTTTATATGCATATCCAGAAACAATTACAGATGAGCTAATTGAAACTGTTAAATCTAACGATAAAATTTGTAAATATTTCGATATTCCAATTCAACATATTTCAAATTCTGTTCTAAAAAGAATGAATAGAAAAAGTGATAATAAAAGTATTCATGATTTAATATTAAAGCTTAGAGCTCAAATTCCTAATGTAATTTTAAGAACAACTGTTATGGTTGGTTTCCCTGGTGAAACCAATGAGGATTTTGAGGAACTTTACAATTTTATTAAATGGGCTAAATTCGACAAACTTGGAGCTTTTGCATATTCGAAAGAAGATAATACACCAGCTGCAAGACTTAAAGACCAAATACATCCAATGACTAAAAAAAGTAGGTTTAATAAAATTATGAAATTGCAACAGGAAATTTCGAATAACAATCTTCAATGTCAAATTGGAAAAGAATTGGAGGTTATCGTAGAATCAAAAACTTTCGATGGCAAGTATTATGCATCTAGAAGTTATATGGATGTTCCAGATATTGATGGATTTATTTATCTAAAAAATACTGGTGATGGACTAGAAAACAAATTTGTAAGATGTAAAATTACTGATGCAAAAGGTTATGATTTAATTGGAGAAATTATTTAAAAATACATTTCAAATTTATTTTTCTATTAAATATTAAAATAACCACTCATATTTGAGTGGTTATTTTTTTATCATTTAAAAACATTATTTAAATTTATGGTATTTATTTTTTTCCATATCTTTCTCACCAATTTCAATGATAGTGTAGATAAAGTGAAGCCAGTTACAGGCACTAAGGAACTAAGCCATATATTATTGAAAAAGGCGGCTTTGAAGTCCTTGTAAAAAATCTACTTGCATTAAAATCACATTATAAAAATCGTAGAACGTTGATTTTCAACGTTTCTACGATTTGTTTCATGGTTCCGTTGTTATAGTTGTCTACAACTTGGAATTCGTAACGATTGATGCAAATATCAATCAGTTTTATATTTATAATTTAGCATATGTTTTTGTATTTGGCAAGATAGGATTTTGAATTATTTATTTTTTCTTTAAGCTTTTGCTGTTTTCTTTTTCTAGTTGTTTTAGACTCTTTTTAGGAGTTGGTAGGTCTTCTGGCATTGTTCCACCATTTTTAGCAATTACTTCTCTAATATTTTTTCCAATAGTATAATGAGTTTCGTTTGCTTCTTTTTCAGTTTTTACATTGTCTTTTCGTAATTTTTGTTATGTTTGTGAAATTCTGAATAAATTAGCAATAAGTTCATCACTTCCCATATTGTCTAAGATGTCTTCTCTGTATCTTAATCCTTTTCTTTTTGCAATATCATCTGCTGTTTCTCCATTATATAATCCTTTATAACCTGCGTTGTAGAATTTATCAAAATTTTTAACTCCAGATTTTTTTGCTGTTTGATTTAGTGAATAATTACCTTTTCTTGTTAAATCTCTTTGATAAAATCTTTTTTCATCTTCTGTAAGGGAACTATATTCTTTTTCGCTAATTTCTTGTTTTCTAGTTTGAATTGCGAAATATGTTTGTGCAAGAGCAATCACTTTTTTTCTAGAGTCTCCATTTTGAGCTATTAAGTAACAACCATATCTTGATAATTTGTAATCTTCAATTTTTTTAGTTGTAGCACCTGCTTTTACGATTTTGCCGACGTCGGCAAAATGGTCAGATATGTTGATATTACTATTTTTACAGGCTTCAATAGCTTTATTTATTACATTTTTAAAATTGCCCCATTTTGTATATTCTAACTCCTGCATAAGCTCTCTAGCAAGCCAAAATTCAACTCCATTCTCATCAATATGCTTAATATCTTCAAAAGTTCTATTGTTATGTATTTCAAGTTTATTCAAATTATATCGTCTCCCTTCTATGTATGTAATGATATTATTATACTATAATTTGAAATAATTTCCAATGTTTTTGCAAACATTTGTTTAAATTATTTTTTACAAATATATAACATATGATTACTATAACCTTGAAGGTCTTCTCTTTCACAGGTTGATAAATGATATCTCATCCAAACATCAAATTCTTCTTTAGATAATGAATCTATTTTATCTTTAACATGATGTGTAAAACCGTCTGTTGCAACATTATGTAATAGTTCAATATCAAATTTATTCATTATTGACTTGAATTCAGAAATATAGAATGGTGCAAAAACACCTTGTGGATATCTAGTTAGTTTAAAATTATTATCAAAGTCATTTGGATAACCATCTAGTAAGTGATCTCCCATAAGTGCCCAATCAATCATTATAGAATCACTTGTCAAATATGCAATTGCAATTATTCCATCTTTTTTTGTAACTCTTATTGCTTCTTCAATAGCTTTATTTATATCATTATCTTCATATAAATGATATAGAGGTCCCAATACTAATGTTACATCAAATGTATTGTCATTAAATCTAGATAAATCAACTGCATCTCCTTGTTCAGCTACTATTTTCATACCGTTTTTTATTTTTGATTTTAGTATATCAATATTATGATTAACATACTCAATAGCTGTCACATCATATCCTTTATTTGCATAATAAAGTGAATATCTTCCTGTTCCAGCTCCGATTTCAAGTATTTTTGAATCAGATTTTAAATATTTTTCTATATACTTTGTAGTTGTTAAAAATTCAACTTGTCCATGTTGACTTTCAAGCCTAGTATCTTCTTTACAATCTTCATTATAAAAATTGTTTAATATTTCTTGTCTATCCATTATTATCTTTCCACTCCCTTCGCAATATATTGTTCATATATATCTTTATATTTTTCTATTGTTTCATCCACATTAAACCAATAAACATTTGTTAATGTACCATCAGATGGATCTATTCCAGTTCTTTCAAGTTTTCCGCCTAAAGCTTTTAAAGTTTTATCTGAGCCAAGATTATTAACATCACAATCTAACATTACTTTATCTAATCCAACTTTTTTTGCCTCAATCATTCCTAAATATAAATTTATTTTGTTATATCCTTTTCTTCTTTCAGTAGGTCTAATTCCATAACCTATATTACCACCAAAATTAAGCATTGCTTCATTTAAGTTCCATCTTACATTAATAGAACCAACTATTTTATTATCATTTTCTCTTATTAAAAGAAATGTCTTGCCTGGGCATCTATTAACACTTTTAGCATATTCTTCATCTTCCATCTTTAAACATCTATCTAAAGCTTCTTCAAAAGTATAAACATCATAAATTTTATCTAATGAACCAGAACCATTTATATCAGAACCATATTTTACAAACTCATCAAGATATTCTATTATTTCATTTTTTCTTTGCATTGATGGTCTTTCTAAATAAAATTTTTCCATTTATATCACATCCTTTCTTCTTATATTCCAAAAAATATTTTACTTATAATTTCTCTATCAGGATACTTAAATCTATTAATATCCTCGATTAATTCATTTCTATTAAATGTTAAATATTTCTTATTTACACTAATATCATCATTTTCAATGTCAACTACTGTATAAAATGTTTTATCATCTTTTACACAACCACTACTTCCAATACAAATTATTTTCTTGTTATTTTCCACTATTTCAAAAGCTTTATGTTCATCACCAATAAACAAATGGTCAAATTGCATATTTTTGCAATATTCCTCAACATCACTTATATTTCTTATAGAAATTCTCTTAAATTGGAAAGCATCTTCTTGTGTATTTTCATTTATCATATAATGCTGAAATGCAATTTTCTTTCCGTTTAGTTCTATAACCTTTGATAGTGGAAATTTAATTTCATCCTTAGAAATTAAATCTTTTATACTTTGATGAACCCACTTATGATGATTTATTTCACTTTCCTCTGTAATTAATTTATCGATACTAATTCCATTTTTATAATATAATTCATGGTTTCCTGCAATTATTGTTACTTTGCTATTTAGTAATAATTCTAGACATTCCTTTGATTTTGGTCCAATACCTATTGCATCGCCTAAAAATATTACTTCATTAAATTCGGATTTATTTATATCTTCCATTATAGCTTTAAGTGCCGGATAATTCCCATGTATATCTGTAAAAACTGCTATTTTCATTTATAATTTCATTCCTTCCTTATAGTTCATAAATATATGATACAACTTTATATTTCTTATTTCCTACTTCAAGTTCTAATTTCTTTCCTAATATTCCACCCATTTTTTCATAGAATTTTCTTGAATTGTAATTTTCCTTAAAACATCCTAAATATAATTTCTTCTTTCCTATACTTTTAAAATAATCTAATGTGTATTTAAACAATTGGCTTCCTATTCCCATTCTTTTTAAATCAGGTTTTATATATATTTCTCGAATTTCGCAATCTATTTCTTTATCATCATAAGCAGGTGCATTATAATCATAAAATCTGCAAAATCCTACTACTTCATTTTGGTTTTCAGCAATAAATATATCTTTTAATTTATATGAAAAACTATATTTTTCAATTTGTTCTTTCACAGACATTGCATCTAGATACTCATCATCGATTATTCCTCTATATGCATTTTGCCAACCTGTAGCTTTTATTTTTGCTATTGATTCAATGTCCTTTACTGTAGCTTGTCTGATATTTATATTATCAATCATTATTTGCACCTTCCCCCATTACCTATTAAATTTTCATCATATATGCTATATTTTTCACCTTAAATCCAAATTTTTCATACGCCCTTATAGCATTTTCATTCTCTTGATTTACTGTCAAATATAAGTCTGTACATTCTTTTGATTTTGCTATTTCTTTTACGCTTTCTAATATTTTAGTTCCTATTCCTTTGCCTCTATATTTTTCATCAACACAAATTGCATCAATGTTTAACTGCTTTCTATATCTCATACTAGGATTTTCTTTTTCTTTAATATTAAAAATAACATATCCGACAATTTCATTTTGTAACTTTGCTACATATATTTCTTCATTTTTCACTAAAATTTCAAAATATTCTTTGCTAATTACTTCTTCTACACTTTTATATAAATCAGGTGCCCAATGTACATGCATTTCATGTACTTGTACTGCTAATTTATTCACTCTTTTTAAATCTTCCATACTTGGTATTTCTATTCGTATCTCCATTAAACCATCCATTCCTATTATTTCAATTTTAATTCAATTTAATTTTATAAAAATTATCATTTAAAGTAATAGTCCATTCATCACTTAATTTTCTTTCTTCTATACTAGTTCTATACAACACTCCACCATTTTTTTGAATTGTTCTATTTGAACCATAATTTTTCTCATAACAACCTAAAATTGCTTCTTTCATATTTTTTTCTTTGCATACTCTCAAAGCATATTCAAGCATTTTGGTAGCATAGCCTTTTCTTCTTTCTGATGGTCTTACACCATAACCTATATCTCCATATAATTCTTTTAAATTATCACTTAAATCATATCTGATATTTAATAGCCCTACTAGTCTATCACCATCAAAAGCTAAATATAAGTAATATCTCCCCCATTCATCATCTGCTTTTTCACTATTACGATTTACTTTATTTACCCAATCCTCATATTTCATATTAGTCATTCCTAGACTAGCACTAATACTTCTCTCGTGATTAGAATAATGTTCTATAACATAATCTTTTAATATTTCATAATCATCTAATGTTGGTAATCTATAATTCATAATTCTATCCTCCTTCAAAATTTAATATTATACATTATATTTGAATCCTACTTCTTTATATTCTTTTCCGCCTTTTGTTATTGTATTTTCGCCACATAAAACTCCACCCATTTTCTCATAAAAAGCTCTTGATGGATAGTTCCCTTTTAAGCACCAAAGAATTATTTTCTTATTGCCATTCTTCTTAAATTCATTAAATACATATTTAAATAACTCTCTACCAATTCCATTTCTTTTTAATTCTGGTTTAACATATATTGCACATATTTCTCCATCGATTTCAGGCATTTCTTTTGAAAATAGATTTTCTAATGTATATCTACAAAATCCTACTACTTCGTTATCTAGTTCAGCAACAATAAAGCCATTTTCCTTATAATCTTTTAACCTTTTTTGATAATTTGCTTCAACACTTAAACTATCTAAATATTCATCGTCAATAATACCTCTATATGCAGTTTGCCAGCCTCTAACTGCAATTTCAGACACTGCTCTTAAATCTTCTTTTTTTACATTCCTTACTATCATTATAAATCCTCCAATTCTTTTAAATCTTCTTTTTTTATTTCAAAATATCTAATATCTTCATTATTTGTTTCAACTTTTCTCATTCCAGCCTTTATCATGGTTTTAGCACTCTTTAAATTAGTAGCATAACAGCCACCTTTTACAATATTTAGCTCACACTCCAATATCAAATATTTTATAGCCTCTTTTAAAGCTTCAGTTGCATAACCATTTCCCTGATATTTAGTTCCTATTGAAAATCCTACCTCTGTTATCTTTTTATCCAGTTCATTATTACTAGCACTTATAACACCTATTACCTCGCCTATATCTTTTATTTCTATTAACCAAGTTAATCTTCCATTTTCATATTCAGATATCCATTTGTTTATTAGATTTTTAGTATCTTCAATATTTGTATGCAATTCATATCCAACATATTTATGCATTTCAACATCTGAATCCCAATTATTATATAGGCTTTTCACATCTTTTTCTGTTACTTTTCTTAAAATAAGCCTTTTAGAATGCATTTCCTTTGTATATAGCATTTTTCCACCTTCTTCTTATTTATTTTCATCATATCATAAGATATTTTTTATTAAAATACTTTTTCAAAATAATCATAACCACCCGTAAAACGGGTGGTTTGCTCTTAGCCTAGAAGGCTTTTGT
>USCV01000034.1 GCA_900553225.1 uncultured Clostridium sp.
GTTGTAGCATCAAGATTAGGGCATGCTCAAATAACTACTACCTTAAACTTCTATGTACATCCAGTACAATCACATAATAAAGAAGCAGGTCAAGTGTTAGAGAAAATGCTCGTATAAAAACTCTTTTCAAAATTTCTTAAAAATTACTTTTTTTGATTTTCTAAGTTTAATATAAATTAGCAATGCTAAAATATGCTATTTATTGCATAAAAATGTAGGGACTGTCCCCAAATTGTCCCCACTTTTAAAAATTTATATTAATTTTTATTCATTAATAATTCTTTAAACTTGTTGTTACTGTAAGGTTTTATTATCTAAAGATTTTTCCATTTTAAACACACCTCAACGGGTTATGAGTAATTTATATTATCCCCATATAATAATTACAATTGTCCCTCTAATCCTAATTTCTTCTATTTTCATTCCCAAAAGTGCATTTTCTACTAATTTAACTCCTACTAGTTCTAAGCTCTTTTAAGAAGATTTCGTCCAAATTATTTATAGCTGTTGCTACACACAAATCATTGTCTACATTTTTTCCAAAACATATTTTTATTGTTTCAATATAAAGATGTATGTGTAATTTTTATTCATAATTTTCTCTAAAACCATATCATTAAATGCTCATAATTACCATAGCACCCATAACAATCAAATTCCATATAAAATGCAATGTAATATTAGTACATAAATTATTGGTTTTTGCGTAAAGTTTAGCCATACCAGCACCCATTATTGCATAAGGTATTATGTATAAGTACATAACTAAATTTTCTTCTAAAAACATACAGTGAATAGCACCAAAAATAAGAGCACTAATTACAATAAATACAGTTTCATTTTTAAATATTCTTCTTAAAAAGCCTCTAAATAATATTTCTTCAGAAATTGGTGCAATTATAATAGCAAGTATTGCTGTAATCCATAAAGGAATTTCCTTTATAAGACTTTGATTTGTAGACTCTTCCCCTATAATCAGCCTTATTATGAGTGTTATTGGTAAGTAAAACAATAATGTTATTGAAAATGCCTTAATTACTTCTTTTATATATATTCCTTTTTGTGAAATAAATTCTTTAATATCTCTTTTTAAAATGCTGAAAAATGGTATAACCGCAAATACTACACGACCTCCATAATATAATATGATTTTTAGCCATGGATTCCAGTTAGTAAACCAGTTTGATACAATAGGTGTATAAAATACAATAAATAAGATAATAAATAAAATTGCATATATCCACTTATTTAATCCTTTTGCATCATCCAACCTTTTAAGGCTTGTTTCATCTTTATCATCTTTTCCATTTTTGTAGATTATAATTAATGTAACAAATCCAGCTACTATATTATATATACTTCCTGTGATCATTGTTATACAACTTAATAACGCTATCTTATGTTTATTCTTTTGAACATCTTTGCACAAAACTATATTAAATATTGTTAATATTAAACATATTCCAAGCATTATAACTTGTTGAATTATAGAAATATTGCTTTGTTCCATCACCTTAGCAATTTCTTCCATGTATGGTGCTAAAAATTGCATTGCAACAATTGCAATTATGGAATATATATTTCCAATTAGTGAAATGACATTTAATACTCTAATTACTATTTTTTTATTATATTCTTTCATTCTCTCTTTTCCCTCTTATTTATTATTAATATAAAATTTAATTATATAAAAGATTTCTTCTATTCTTATGAATTTCGTGTTATTATTAACTTTTAATCTTTACTAAAAACTTAAGTTATTCTTTAATTTTTGATTTTAATGTAAAAGTAATAAAATAAATAATTCCTGATATTATTACAATCATTGATCCAGTTGCTATATTGTAATAATATGATAAAATCAATCCAACTACACCGTGAAAAAATTGAGAAAACTATTGCTAAAAGATGATAACTTCTCATATTTTTTGCAATATTTCTACTAGATGCTGCAGGAAGTATTAATAATGAATTAATTAATAAAATTCCTATCCATCGTATTGATATCATAACAATAACTGCAATTAGTATTACAAAAATATTATCTATTAATTGAACATTTATTCCTTTACTTTTGGCTAATGTTTCGTTAATACTAACACAATTTAGTTTGTTAAAAAATTTTCTCCAAAATATCGCTATTATTATAAATGCTATTAATAAATATATAATTTCATTTATTGTAATACTTAAAATATCTCCTACTAAATAGCTTGAATATTTAGTAATATTCCCACTTTGAGATAAAAGTACAAGCCCAAGTGCAATTGCAATTGATGAAAACACGCTAATAATTGTATCTGCTCCATATGTTGTTTTATGTTTTACCATATTTAACAATATAGCAAATATTACAGCAAATATTATCATTGAAAGATTAACGTTAGCTATTCCAAATAACATCCCAATTGCAATTCCAGTTAATGCTGAATGTCCTAGTGCATCTGAAAAAAAGGCCATTTTATTGTTAACAATCATTGTTCCTAACATTGCAAAAATTGGTGATATTAATAATATTGCAATAAGTGCATTTTTCATAAAAGCATATGATATAAAATCAAATGGTATTATTGTTTCTAGTATATTATAAATTACTTCCATATTTTCTGCCTTTCTATAAGTACATATTTTTTCTTATTAATTCTATTTTATTATTATATCAAACAAAATATCTTTTCACAACTAATTTATAACAAATTCTGCTTTAAAACCCTATACCAATTTTCACCCATTATTTTGCTTATATCTTCTCTTGCAAATCCTTCTGCATATAGTCCTTCTTTTAGATTACCTATATCTTTTATACCATTCAAGTCTTTTGGCATTTTTTCCTCTCTTACTCCATCAAAATCACTTCCTAAACTTACATAATCAATTCCTACTAGATCTACTATATATTTTATATGTTTTATAACATCTCTTACATCTGCTTTCTTATTCAAATTAAGAAATCCAGATGAAAAACATATTCCAATAACTCCGCCTGTCTTGGCTATTTGCTTTATTTGTTCATCTTTTAGATTTCTACTATGATTACAAATTGAATATACACAAGAATGTGTCGCAACAATTGGTCTTTGTGAGACTTTTGCTGTGTCCCAAAATGTTTTTTCTGAAAGATGTGATACATCTATAATAATGCCCTTTTTATTAAGTTCTAATATATACTTTTTTCCTAAACTTGTAAGTCCGGGTGTCATTTTGGGTATGAGCCCCACATCCAAGTTCATTATCTTCATTCCATGTAATTGACATCACCTTTATTCCTTCTTCAGCATAAAAATCTATATTCTCAATTTTTCCACATATTGCACTCCCGTTTTCTACAGTAAGTATTACTCCTATTTTATTTTCATTGCCTAAAAATGTCTCAATATCACTTTTAGATTTTATCTGCATAATCTGATTAAATTTTTCTTTTTCTTCTTTAAATTTATTTATCATCTCTTTTGCCCTTTTTAGAGCCCCATCTTTGTTATTACAATATTTTGGATCAATATAAATTGCCATCATTTGTATTATCTTTTCATAATTTATATCTTTTACATCTGTTATATTAAATTTTAGTTTTCTATCTTCTATAGATAATTTCTCATCTACTGCTCTTTCTAAAGTATCACAATGACCATCAATAAAAATTTTCATTTTTAATTTCATTCCTTTCTTACTCTTGGAGCAAAGAGGCATATATAGTTATTAAAAATTATATTTTTAAATTAATGCCTCATATTTTTATTACTAATCTTTATTCATATTATAATTAAAAATAACAAAAAAATTCGAATTAGATTTAATTTCTAATTCGAATCTTATTTTTGGTTTTATGCATTTTTTGCTATTTCTGCAACTTTTGCAAATGCTTCCGCATCTGTTACAGCCATTTCAGCAAGCATTTTTCTATTTACAACTACATTTGCTTTTTTTAAGCCAGCAATTAGTTTACTATATGTTAATCCATTTTGTCTAGCTGCTGCATTAATTCTTGCAATCCATAGTTTTCTAAAATTACTCTTTTTATCTTTTCTTCCAGCATAAGCATATGCTCCAGATTTCATAACAGCTTGTTTTGCCATTCTAAATCTGTAGTGCTTTGCACCATAATATCCTTTTGCTCTTTTAAATATTTTTTTATGTTTTTTACGAGTAATAACTGCTGTTTTAACTCTTGCCATTTCTTATTCACTCCTATCTTTCTATTATTATACTTTTTAGTTACCATATGGTAATAATTTCTTAATTCCTGCTTCGCATGTCTTATCAGCATAAGCATCTTGAACTTTTCCTCTAGCTTTTGCTCTAGGTGTTTTATTTGCTAAAAGGTGTCTTCTATTACTTTTTGTTCTTTTCACCTTTCCAGTTGCAGTATAAGAATATCTTTTTTTAGCTGCTTTATTTGTTTTTAATTTTGGCATAATACTTCAAACTCCTCTCCATTTGTATTAATTAAATTTGGGTAATTTTAGTCAAAGTTCTTTTTTTCTTTGAACTATTTATACTAAATTAACAAAAAATATTTTAAGCTTTTTTTGCTAATATAATAAACATATTTTTTCCTTCAAGTACTGGTTTCTTTTCTGCTGATGAAATATCAGATAAAGCTTCTATAAATCGATTTAAAGTTTCTTCTCCTAATTTTACATAGTTTAGCTCTCTACCTCTAAATCTAACTGTTATCTTTACTTTATTTCCATCTTCTATAAATTTTCTAGCATTTTTGGCTTTAAATTCAAAATCGTGTTGTTCAATATTTGGTGTAATTCTAATTTCCTTTACTTCCATTGTTTTTTGCTTTTTTCTAGCTTCTTTTTCTTTTTTAGCTTGCTCGAATTTGTACTTTCCATAGTTCATAATTTTACAAACTGGTGGCTGCGCATTTGGCGCTACTAAAACTAAATCTAATTTTTTTTCATAAGCAATGTCTAAAGCTTCTTGAATTGAAACTGCTCCTTTTTTGTTTCCTTCTTCATCAATAAGTTGAACTTCTTTAGCTCTAATTTGTTCGTTAATAGGTAATTCTTGTTTTATATAAAACACCTCCAAATAAATTTAAAAAAAGATTGACTTTTTAGCCAATCACCTCACCACATAATAAATATTTTCCAATATAAAATACTAATATATAAGCATTTTTACATATATTTATTAACCTTTTTCCATAAGATAAGGTGAGAAGTGGTATTAGCTTCTTCTTTTTCACTTCATTATCTTACTATATTTCGTAAATTTTGTCAAGCAATTTTTAGAATTTTTCTGGTCCTTCTTTTTAATCAAAATTTCAATTGCAAATATAACAACTTTTTTATTAATGCTGTTGTTTCATTTTAAATTTTTTACTTTTAAAACATTATAGATTGAAAATAGAGCAGTTTTTTAATAACTGCTCTACAAATAAGAATCAATTGTGTTAACCCACAGCTCTAATAATTAATTAGAATCTGTAGTAAATCAATTTCTTGTTTTAACGTATCATCTTTGACTTCATTTTTCTCGTTTTCTAAATATTTCTTTACTTTCTCAAAAATATTTTTATATTCACCACTAACACTAAGTTTTGTAGATGTTCTTTCATTTTCCCCTAAAATATTTTTTATATCTTCTTTAGTGTATCCTGAACATTCAATTATTCCTTTTTCATTATTTATATAAAATCTTTCACTATTATTGCTTCTCTCATATAAAATCCAATCTTTTAAGCAATTTGCATATCTAACTAATGCAATACTCTTTCTAATTCCGCTATTTGCATAGAATTCATTATCATTTTCAAATTCTATCTGTTCTGAATTTGAATATTTCTTTCCATTCCTATCAGTATAAGAAACATTTAAATTTATTTTATTATCATTATTTACATTATCTTTTTTCTTTAATTTTAATAAAACTACTCCACCTTTTGTTCCAGTTTCTTCATTCGTACTTGATGGGAATAATGTATTTACTTTTATAATATTTCCTGAAGATTTATCTTTTGAATCTGTTCCATAAATTCCTTCTATTTCGTAATTATTAGATGACAAATTCAAATTTAAATCGAATACTAATGGCGTAATCATATAATCAAAATCTTCACTTAATATTTTTTGGAACTTCTCTTTATTATTTATTGAATAATAATTTGCACCTTTTACATTTGAAATTTCTTCTATTAATTCTGTATTAAAATCTACTCCAATGCCTATAAAACTTGTATATATTTTATTTTGAGCATTTTCTTTTACATAACTTAATAATCCCTTTTTCGATGTTGTTCCCATATTTGGCATTGCGTCTGTAATTACAATTATTCTATTATCATATTCATCATCATTTAATAGTTCTTTAGTAAATAATTCTGTCGCTTTAGTATAACCCGCTTCAAAGTTTGTTCCACCTCTTGCTTCTATTTCCAAAATATGCTCTTTTATTTTATCCATATTTGTTTCTTCAGTTAAATTTATTGGCTTTGCTAAATATGCTTTATCATCAAATAATACCATTCCAAATCTATCATCGCCATTTAATTTATCTATCATTAGATTAATAGACTCATTTGCAAGTTTCATTTTGCTTTTATCTTCTTTAATTTCTAAAAATTCTCTTGCTTTAGAAAAAAGTCCATTTTTTGCATCATAATAATAATCATTTAAATTAGAAGACATTGAACCTGATATATCTAAAAGAACTACTATATTTTGTTTTTTTCGTTTAAAATCACTTTGTTTTATGTTAGAATTTAATCCAACTGTCATATAATATTCTTTTTTTGAAGATATTGGGTCATTTGATACCGCCATAGAGTATGATGGTGAAAAAAGCTCGGAACTCTCTTTTACCTTTCCAGTATCAAAATAATAATCATAAAATAGTCCATTATAAGTAATATCGGTAGAAATAGGAAGATATCCACTATTTATATTTTCTCTGAAATTTTGTATGTTTTTTGAACCACCAACTGAATAACCTATTTTGCTTTCTACTGAAGAACTTTCTGTTACTGATTGTATACTGCTATCCGCAGATAGCCCTTTTGATATATTTTTAGAGAAAAAGTTTTTACTGCCTGTTGTATCAGTATTATCATTTTTACCATTATATTTCCAATCATCTATTTTAGCTTTTTCTCCACCATTAATATTACCATTTGTATTATCGTTTTTTCTTAAATAATAAAATGTTACCCCTGCCGTACCAATAAAAACTAACACTAGTATAGTAATTATAATGGTTATAACAATTTTAGATTTATTATTCATATACAAGCCCCTCCTTAAATATTATAATCTTTTTCATGAAGTTTTTATATTATAATTCTATATAATTTTCTTTTATGTGTCAAATATTTTTTTTGCGTATTTTTCTTGACTTTTGGGTAATTTTGTATTAGAATAGAAAAGCAATAAATTTGTAATATGACCAAATAAAAACTTCTCCCCGGTAGTTTTTGACTTGGTTTCATATAAAATAAATATAAAATTAAATATGAAATGGAGGGTATTTTTTACCATGAATAATACTACATATAGCTTAAAGAAAAATGAAATCGAAAGAAAATGGTATATTATCGATGCTGCAAACAAACCATTAGGTAGAGTAGCAACAGAAGCTGCTAAATTATTAAGAGGAAAACACAAACCAACTTATACACCTAACATGGATGCAGGTGATCATGTAATTATACTAAATTGTGACAAAGTTATTTTAACAGGAAAGAAATTAGACCAAAAAATTTATCGTCATCATTCAGGATATATTGGTGGTATGAAAGAAACTACTGCTAGAGAAATGATGCAAAAAGATTCTGGAAAAGCAATGACACTTGCTATTAAGGGAATGCTTCCTAAAAACAGTCTAGGAAGACAAATGATTAAAAAATTAAGAGTTTATGCTGGTAGTGAACATGAAAACGCAGCACAAAAACCAGAAATTTGGAATATATAGTTAAGGAGGAAATAAAAAATGCCTAAAGCAAAATCAGAAAAAATAATGTTCTATGGTACTGGAAGAAGAAAAAGCTCAATTGCTAGAGTTAGATTAGTAGAAGGTAGCGGTGTTATCACAATAAACGGAAAAAATATTGATGAATATTTTGGAGCTGAAACACTAAAATTTATAGTTAGACAACCATTAACAGTAACAAATACTATTACTAAATATGATGTTATTGCAAAAGTAATTGGTGGTGGATTTACAGGTCAAGCTGGTGCTATCCGTCATGGAATTTCAAGAGCTTTATTAGAAGCTAATGAAGAATATAGACCAATTTTAAAATCAAACGGATTCTTAACAAGAGACCCAAGAATGAAAGAAAGAAAAAAATACGGTCTTAAAAAAGCTAGAAAAGCTCCACAATTCTCTAAGAGATAAAATATTTTTTATAAAAAGCACAAAAACCTTAGATGTAGAAATACTTCTAAGGTTTTATATTTTTAAGGATTTTTTTAAATTATTATTTTATCTTCTATATTTCCAACAAGAAAACCTGCAAACTAAGAAATAACTTAGTTTGCAAGTTTATATGGTCTTTTTTTGCTTTGATTTTCGGATTACATTTCTAATCTACTAATTCAACATTTTCCAGCCGTATTACTGGAATCTTTTTAATGTTAAAATCTTTTGCAAATAAAATTACATTAAAACCATCCAGCAATTTCCAATTTCTATCGACAATAATAGGAATTGGTATCTTTTTGTACTGATTATAGAATCTAACTATTTTATTATATTTTTTTCCTCTCAGTTCTTGTGCTGGCTTGTAATAATGAATTTTATCAACGAATTGAAACGTTACCCATTTTCTTGGAAGTTTAAATCCAATTTTTCTTTTGAGAATTTCTGTACGCTTTCTTATTTCTTGTATAGCTAGCTTTTTTTCCTTCTTACTATCACAAGATAATACTTGAAGAAATTCAAAATGTGTAAAATCACTTTTACATGAATTGCAGCTAATACAAGTTGGAAACAAATTGTTTGTAATGCTAATGCCACCAGTAGACCTCGGGAAACCATGATCTAAAGTACTATTATTCCTTTTAAGCTTAACATTACAATATACACACCTCTTCTTTTTAAGAGCATATGTCAGTTCATACATAAGATCCTCAAACCGGATGTTCTGATAGATTTTTAATACTCCATCTTTAGTTACTTCCACATACGGAGAATTAAATTTTCTTGGCAGTTCCAAAATCATGGTAAAACCAACCTTTCTTTCAAAATTTTCGGTAAGCCTTATAATATTGTTATACCATGTTTTGCTTAACATTGCAAGCAAAAATATATTTCTTTTTTTACTGAAAAATAACTATAATGAATTAATACTACTCTAAAATTTTACTCAATTAAATCTACTACGTTGTCTTGTTTCATTCCTTCTAAATTATAATAACTATTTGGAACATTTCCAACAATTACCGCTTCAGCAATTAGAACTTGGTTTGTAATTATTTCTTCTACTTCGTCAAATGGTGTTAATATTACTACTCTGCATTTTACTTCCAAATAAACTCTATGTAAAGTTTGGTTTATTCCAGCAGAACTAAATTCTGATTTTAAGTCTGTCTCAACATTTCCAATAGTCGAGATTTTGAATTTAACCTTTGGTCCTCTACCAGCTAATAGCTTGCTGCCTGTAAAACTTCCAAGTCTAATATAAATATCATCTGTTTCAACTTTGTTTAACTCTTCTTGTATTTTCAAAGCAACATCAGATGTTATCTGATTTACTGGAATAATATTAGACTTTATCATCTTAATATTTTCAGCATCGTCTTTAACAATTGTGCATAAATCTTCATATTTATAATCTTTCATTACAACTGATGCTTGCTCATTTGATATTTTAGTTGCAATACTTTTAGCTCTAACAATACATTGCTTTTCTAATATTGGCTCTATAGATTTTATTATAACTGTTGCCACAGTAATAGCTATAATAGTTATAACTATTACCTTCATTCTATTAGCATTTCTTTTAGAGTACTCTCCGTTCTTTTTTAAATTGAACTTAAATATTGGTAATTTTATTCTTTTTCTAGAATAAATACGATCCATTATCTCCCCCTATTACTTTAGGATTTATGCATTTTCTTTATTCATAATAGGAACATATCTTGGAATGAATAGTTGCATACCAACATCAATTTTGTTTGCATCTTCAATTTCATTCATTCTTGCAATATCATCTACAGTACTCTTAAATTTCTTGGCTATTTTCCACAAAGTATCCCCAGGTTTTACAAAATAAATTACTACACTATAAAAATCTTGATTACTGTTTTCTTCTATATTTATATTATTAATTATATTTACATCTGTGCTTTTAGATATATCGACTGAGAAATTTAAATCTATTTTAATATCAATGCTTTCATCTGGCATAACTATAAAATCTTGCATTGCAACTTCAACTTGTGTGCTGACTCTTGAACCTTGGACAACTCCTTCTACTTCCATATTATGATTAAATGGAATTGCAATTTTTTTACAATCTAGCCCTCCTGTTTTATTAGATGAAAAAATAAAGTTAATTTCTATTTCTCCTTCATAAATAATTCTGTCATTCATTACATTTTGATTTTGAATGTTTACACTAACGTCTGTATCATATATTTTTTCATTTTTGATTTCTGGTATTTCTTGTTTTTGCCTAATATTACAAACATCTTGCACTCTTCGTTTTTCTTGCATGGTTTTCAATTTTTTACATTCAGAATTCAACTCCACACTTGGACTGTATAAATCTTGAATTAAATTTACTCTTTTATTTTCATAAACTTTACATTCCATTCCAACTTCAGCCTCTATATAAATTGAATGCTCCTCTACATTATTTGGTTTAATGAGTAAATTTCTTAAGTCATACCTTACATCACAAATATTTTCTTCTGAAACATTTTGGATATCAATAAATCCCATAACTGGTATTTTACTTTTCACACTACAAACTCTATTGTCTTCTGTTAAGTACATAATTTTTACAGACACATCTGCTTTTGCCAAAACTTTGTTATAACTTATTTTTGTTTCTTTATTAATTATACATACATTTGTTTTAATGATTTCTGCTAAATTATCTATTTGTTCTATTGCTACTGTATCTTTTGCAAATGCTCTTGTTTCACCAGCACCCAATAAAGAATTCATATTAAATTCTTTGTTTAATCTTTGAATATCATTTATATTAGTAATGTTATCTACAAACTCTACATCTTCATTAACAGATACTCTTGCATTTACCTCTAATATACTTTTTATGCTTACTTTTCTGCCATTTAATATTTTACATTCCATACTTTTTAAATCTGTTTGACATTCTACCATCATTTTACTTCTAGCTTTTTCTAGTTCAATTGTTTTAGAAAAATCTATATTACTGCTAATTCCTCTTACAGATGATTCTTCATTATCTGCCAAATACATAATATTACAATTTATGCAACCATCAATTCTTATTTTGCCATCTAAAACTTCTTTTTTATAAATACAAACTGTCCCATTTGTATTTATTGCATTTAATATATCAGGTTTAATATCTGGAATAATTACATCTCCTTCAATAATTATATTTTCCGTTTTTTGTCCTACGATTTGATTAATACATAAATTATTTTTTTGTGTTTCTATATTCATGTCTAATTCCCTCCTTATTTTATTACTTAAATTATATTAGAAACACAAAAAAAAATTCCTATATATAAGGAATTTTCTTATTATCATAAATTTTTTACTGATTTTATTTCTTCCATTGGTGGAATTAATGGTGTATATTCTTCACCATTAAATACTTGAAGCTCAACAGTTCTGGTTAATACATCTGTATAACTGTAAGTAACATTTTGACTGTTTTCATTATATTTTATTACAAAAATATTAGAATACGCTTTTTCTATTGTTGCTTCTTTTTCAAACGATTTACTCCTTCCTAGAGAACCTTTAACAATGACTTTTTGTCCAATTTTTTCTCCTATATCAGTTTTTAAATCTGTAATATTTTTTTTGCAAATCATTTAATCACCTACTTTATCAACATAAATAAATTATATCACTTTGGTTGTTTATTGTCAAAAACTGATATTATCTGTCATCTTTTGTAAAATAGTGTTTTCAACGGTTTTACCGTTTTTTACTATTTCTTTACATTTGTGTTACATTTGTGTTACAACTATCTTTTTCTTTCCCATTGCACCTATTCCATTTACCCCTTTTATGCCATCTCTTAAGTCATTTTCCATATCTTTAATAGTAACATATTTTGTTGATTCTGTTGTTGCAATTGTTTGCGCCACAATTAGTGGATCCATAAAATCAATTAAAATTCTAGCAGGAGATGATGCAAAGTTTGCTCCCGCTTCCATAATTGCTTCATAATAACTTTGACACGCTCCTGCAAAAATTACCAAGTCTTTACCTTCATAATTTAGACTTCTTGCCTCTTGAACTGATTTAACAAAATATGCAGAATTACGGTAATTATATATATCTTGATATCCTGTTCCGTTTTTTATCATCCCATCATGCCCTGTTATTACTAATATATCTGGCCTATATCTTTGTACTAACACTTTTACAAATCTTGGTTGTTTATTTTCAGCTATATTTTTTACAATAACATTTAGCCCTAAACTTTTATAATATTTATTTGATTTCTCACTGTATCTTCTGTCACCATCTAAATGTAGTATTTTACCCGTATACAATAATCTTTTTAATCTGTTTTCATCATTGTTATTTCCTAGACTATTTAAACATCTCTTCACCATTTGCTGTATTCTGTTTTCGAATTTTTCTATATTTTTATCTACAATTCTTTTATCGATTATTTCTAGATCCTCCACTAAACTGTCTGCCTTGATCCTTATCATAATTCCTTTAAGTATTGCAATTTCTTTATTGTTATTAGTTTTAATAATTCTATCAACTACAAATAGAATATCTTTTCCATAAGAAATTCTACCTACTATATCACCTTTTTTTATTCTACTCATTTAAAAATCACCTCTACAATAATATAGGTCTTTATATAATATGTCGAATTTTGTAAATTGTTCATTATATTAATGTATAAGTAAACATATACTGTAATTTTACAAGTTCTGTAACAGTTTAATTAATAACAAATTTAAAAATAATTGATAAAATTTTCCAGAAATTTGTTGTAAAATTATTTTAAATATGATATATTCAATTTGGCTTAAAAAAAGCTTAAATGAATTTAATTATTTTGTAGACTATTTCCTTCTCATATAAATTAGGATCAAATGTGTCAAAAATATTAAATCTCAAAAATCTGAGAAGGAGGTATTCTATTATGGCAGATAAAACTTTACAATGTAAAGACTGTGGTGCTGAATTTGTTTTTACTGAGGGTGAACAAGCATTTTACGCAGAAAAAGGTTTCACAAATGAACCACAAAGATGTCCTGCTTGCAGAAAAGCAAGAAAAGAACAAAGAAAAAACAATTACAATAATTAGTTTTTTAAAAAACAAGACTTAAAATTTAATTTTTAAATCTTGTTTTTCTTATTTATTATTCTTTTATTTTAATAATTCCTAATTTATAACATTCTAACAATTTGTATAAATCTTCAATTTCATCTTGCAATTTTATTCCAATATCAGTATCTTTAATTCTTTTTCTATCTACTTTTTCTACAACTACTTTAGATGAATGTAAATCAGTTTCCTTTACTATTGCATCTATTCTAGAGTTAAAAGGCTCATGTTCTGCAAGCATTAGACCATATGAGTTATAAATTAATGTATATCCAGCTATTCCTGTTGTTTTTTGATACGATTTAGATAAACCTCCATCAATTATTAATAATTTTCCATTTGCCTTTATAGGACTTTCTCCTGATTTAAATTTAACAGGAATATGTCCACAAATAATATGTCCTTTATCTTTTTCTATACCAAATTCTCCTAAAAGAGTATCACAAACTTCCTCATTTTGTGCAAATATATAAAATGGATTTTTATTTTCTTTATGTAATTCTTTATCATCAACAAAATATCTTTCAAATGTTTTCATTGCATCTTTACAAAAGATTGGAGAATTTTCTCCACACCATAAATACCACAAAAAGTCTTTTCCATATTCTCTTTCTTCTGAATCTAAATCCGAAAAATAACCTTGTCTTGCAATTTTATCAATATAATCTAAATATGCTCTTCCTGCAAGTCTTCTATTTTTATTGTCTTCGTAGTATTTTAAATTTCCCTCTTTATCCATTGGTATGCAACCATGAATTAATAAATTATTATTATAAATCTTATATAGACTTCCTTTATTGTATAAAAATTGTACATGTCTTTGCAATTTTTCGCTATTTAAAAATCCTTTTTTTAACTTACATACAACTTCTTTTTCCTTTTTAGTAAGCTCATATGGATTTTTAGGATCAATAGTTGGAAAATAGTTATCTAATAATTTATAATATTTTCCGTTTATTTGAACCTCTACAGTTTCATAATTTATTTTATCTAGTAACATTCTATCTTCCATTTTAAACTCTGGATGTCTTTTAATTAACTGTCCTTCTAATTTAAATTGAATAATTGCACATGCTTTTTGTATTTTAGCTAATAATTCTATTGTAGATAAATCACTTATTTTTTCTGCATTTTGTGGTTTAAAGTTTGGCAAAGATTCCTCTTTATATTCTTCCATGGCGTATTCAGTAATTGCTCTTAAATTAATACCATATGCATCTTCTAGAATATCTAAATTATGATACCTTGAACATATTCTAATAACATTCAAAATGCAGGCTTCCGAACCACTTGCAGCACCCATCCATATAATGTCATGGTTTCCCCATTGTATATCTATTGAATGATATTTCATAAGTTCATCTATAATTATATGCGGTCCTGGTCCTCTATCATATATATCACCAATTATATGTAAATGATCTATTGCCAATTGTTGTATTAATTTAGATATAGCAATAATAAATGCATCTGCTCTATCTAATTTTATAATTGTATTAATAATTTGATTATAGTAAAATTCCTTATCATTCATATTTTGCTTAGCATGTAATAGTTCATCAATAATATATTCATATTCTTTTGGCATTGCTTTTCTTACCTTTGACCTACTATATTTTGAAGAAACTACTTTGCAGACTTCTATTAATCTATATAATGTTATTCTGTAGAACTCTTCCATTTGATCATTTTGTTTTTTTATTAGTTCTAATTTTTCTTCTGGATAATAAATTAAGGTTGCAAGTTTTTTTCTTTCTTCATTTGTCATACTATTTTGGAATGTTTCATCAATTTTGGCTTTAATAACACCAGATGCATTCTTCAATATATGTAAAAACGATTCGTATTCTCCATGTAAATCGCTTAAAAAATGTTCGGTTCCTTTTGGTAGGTTTAATATTGCTTGAAGATTTATAATTTCAGTACATACCTCTTGTACAGTTGGAAATTTCTCAGCTAATAATTCTAGATACTTTTTTTCAGCATTAATATTTTTCTCCATATTACCAACACTCCTTTTTAGCTTAGATATAAATTGTATAATTAATGTTTTTTTATTCTATATTATTGTATTTTTTCATTATAGTCAAACCTTTTATATATTTTTTTATTTAAATAAAAAATAACTACCTGAAAAAACTTAATTTTTCTTAGGTAGTTATTATATAAATATTAACTTGCATTATTTTCTTTATGACTATATTTTAATTTTGTTGCCATTCCGCCTCTTATATGCCTTTCTGCTTTATTTTCTTCTAGTATTGCTCTTACCTCAGATGCTAGTACTGGATTTATTCTGCATAATCTTTCGCTTACATCTTTGTG
>USCV01000035.1 GCA_900553225.1 uncultured Clostridium sp.
CATTATGAAATTCAGCCATATTTTTAACACCAACAGAAGACGCAACTTTTTGCAAGGTATAATTACCTTGTCTCGTTAACTTTCTTTGATAAAATCTTTTTTCATCATCTGATAATGAATCATATTCTTGCTCTGTTATTTCTTGTTTTCTTGTTTGTATAGCAAAATAGGTTTGTCCTAAAGCAACAACTTCTTTGCTTGGATCTGCATTTTGTACTATTAAATAACATATATATCTTGAAAGTTTATAATCTTGTATATTAGCAATGGCATTATTATTTCTTTTTGACAACCTGTTGACCTCAACAAGTTGTTCATCTATATTAAACCCAGAATTTTTACAAGCATCTTTTGCTTTATTTAAAACCTTTAAGAAGTTTCTCCAGTCTTTATATTCTAAAACTTTTGAAAGTTCTCTAGCATACCAATATTCATTTCCATATTCATCCATATGTTTAATATTTTCAAAAATATTATTAGTATATCTATCTACAATTTTCTTCATTACTACCTCCTTATTTATTGCTTCATATAAAAGTTTTCCATAAGTCGTTATTACCTCTATTTTATTTAAAATAACTATCATTTTCCAGTTATAAAATGTAAAAAGGGATAAGACTAAAAGTCTTTATTTATAAGACTTCATAGGAAGTTTTCCATAATTCGGTTTATACCACGAAATAGAAACTTTTGAAAAACTTTCTTGACTATTATTTTTTTTATTTTCTGCTCTCATTTTTCTTTTTTGATACATATCCATAAATTGTCACTTCCTTCTCTATAAATTGACTATCTAATTTTTGTCAAGTATTTTTTTTATAAATTTATTATATTATTTTTTTCCATGGCAAACAAGCGAAAATGATACAATTTTTAAAAAAAGTCTACCTTTTTCGTTTAACTTATGTTAAACTTTATTTAATTACTTGAGAATGCTTTATTATTTTTGCACATTGTATATAACATTCTTAAGATTTTTGTTGAACAAGCAGTTAGGCTTTCATAATAATGTTTGCCTTCTGCTTTTTCTATTAAATAATAATTATAAACCGGGTGATTAGGACATTGATGACCTAATTTTACTACCATTTGACTTATGTTAAACAATATCCATCTTGCATATTTATTTTCTCATTTTGATATTGCCCCTATAACATTAATACTTTTACCAGACTGAATAATCGTTGAATCTAATCCGCAAAATGCAATTAACTGTTTATGATTATCAAATCTCGTAATATCTCCTAGCTCTCCTAATAGTTCTGCGACTAATACTTCACCTATTTTCTTTTTGAACTTAAGTCTTTTTCTTCTACTATTATTTCATCAGGCTTGTTATATAGAGTCATATGCCCTCACTATCTAAAACTAAATTAATAATAGGAATAAAAGTCAAACTGTGAATTTAGTAGATTCTATGACCTCTGTAATTTGATGTTCTAACTTAAATTCTTATGTAAATAATTTTACAACCCCAAAATTAGATGTAAACTAAATTATTTACATCTAAAAATATACCTGTAATTTGTCGAGATGGTTATTATAGTAAATTACAGGTAGTTTTTGTCTACCTGTATACAGTTTTTTATTTTTAGTTATCTTTCAAAATCATCCATATCTTTTTAACTTTTTAAATTTGTTCTTATAATGTATGCCAAATCTTCTATTGCTTTATCTATATTCATCATTCCATTTCCAATAGGATAATAAACTGGATATACTTTATAATTCTTACCAGCTATATTTTTTGAAAAATTTTGTTTTCTACATTGTGACACTGATATATTCCTATTTAATACGATAGAACTTACTTGATTTCCAAGTGTTATAATTGTTTTTGGATTAATTATTTCTATTTCTTTGCATAACAGGTCTAAATATTGACTATAAACTGAATTTGGCAATACTCTAGCATCTATCTGGGTACATTTTCCTAAATTAGTAATAAAATATTTGTGTTTTTCCACATTATCATATACTATATCCGCAAATTCTTCGTTCCATTCTTGAGATTTCCTTGATACAATATCATTATATATTTCTTCATCAAGTAATCCTATTCTATAAAACAATTTCCATATATTTTTAGTTCCAATCCACGGAGACCTTCTACCTTTCCATTTTGGATCTGATGCAATATTTTTTCCAGTAGGATTCATAAAAACAAAGCAAAAGTCAGGATTGTCAGTACACCCTCCATTATATATAGATGTTAATTCCTTTGCTCCATACTGTAATTGTAATTTATCATATTCTGAATTTAATTCACTTATTTTCATAACTACTATTGCCACCTTTATTCATCATTTTATTATTAATATAATTTCCAACTATTGTTGTCAAACTTGTAACTGTAATTGCATTTATTGAAGATATTTCAAACTTTTTTAAAAAAACTGATATTCCACCAATAATAATGGCCACACAATTTATAATATTTATATTTTTATTAGAATAATCTGTTTTCCCAATTTAATTTAAAATTAATACAAGCCCAATAGGTGGAAGTGCATAATTCATAATTGAAAAAAAATCAATAAAATAATTATATAAATAATAAGAAAAATTATTTTTTATGCACATCTTTATATAGAATTCTTTTTCTTCCATTGAATTAGTACCACTTAAAATTAGTAAATTATTAGTCCAGCTAATTTGTGTCACCAGTGGTGACACAAATGGAAAGTCTTTATAAGTTTCATAAAATCTTCTAATTTATCTACAATTTTATCTCCCCAATTACTATCATTATCATATTAATAATTTCTTTTAATTATTCTGTTTCATTAATTTCGCATTTTTCTATAACATGTAATTTGTCTAACTGATTAATTTTGAATTATATTATTAAATTGTTTTTTAAACAATATGGAACCACCTCATTTTTTAATGTATTGGATAAAATATCTTTTCCTTCTGCAGAAGTATACCACTTAAACTCTTCAATTTCTTCCGAAGTAGATAAGTCTCCTTGTAATTCCCCATTATATTTAAAAACATAAAAATGTATAGGAGTTTTTCCATCGCTGGTTGCTATTTCATCAAATTCCATTACTAATTCAAATAGCTTATTATCCAAAACAACTTTATTTCCAAGTTCTTCGTGGCATTCTCTAATAGCTGCATCTAATACACTTTCTCCATTTTCAACTTTTCCTCCTATCATCTGAAAAGTTTGCCTTTTTTTAGGTTTGTCTATCAATAATTTATTGTCTTTAAAAAACATTGTACCTACTACTTTCATCACTTACTACTCCCTCTACAACTTACTCGTATAATGAACATGTAGTCCATTATACATTTTTTTGGTTCTTTTCCATCATATATTACCATTCCATATACCTATTCAACTGTTAATTTTTCTTAATTCTTTTTTATATACATTTCTAATACCACGTTTTAATTCTACTCTTTCAATATACTCGAATCCATTCTTTTCAAAATTTTTAATCGAGTATTTATTTTCTGGATGAATTGTTGATACCCCATATTTATATCCGTTTTCTTTTGCATATTCTATTAAAAACCTTATTATTTCATTTTGTAGTCCATTTCCCACATAATCTATATCTACTAATTCTGGTCCAAAATCTATGACTTCATGATAATTTAAATTTTGTATAAAGAATTTATCTAAGTCCTTTTGTTTTGTTGGTATTGTCATTCCTGCAGCAATCATCTTACTGTTATATGTCCATACAAAGATATTGGCTCCATTATTAAGTAAATATATGTAATCATCTCTTGAAAACTCTCCCAACCACTCTGGGTGTTTCATATGTTTTTTTACATTATCATATAATTTTAAATATTCATCTAGTAATTCAGTATATAGTTTTTTTACTTTTACTTTGTTTATATCTATTTTCATAGTTGTCCTCCTACAAATTACTATTTATGTCTTTATTTTTTTCAAATAAATTGACCTAAGTTTCAAAAGAGTCGTTAATATTTAGTTGCCTTTTTCAAAGTCAAAATCATTAATACTATAACCCAATTCTTTTAATTTTTCAAATATAATACTTGGAGAAATTCCTAATAATGTATTATAATCACCATCAATCTTATCTATAAATATTGACGCTTTTCCTTCTGGAACGTATCCACAGCAGTCAAAAACTTTTGGCTCATTATTTACATACCAATTGATTTCATCATCAGTCATATTCTTAAAATAAACATCTACTCTTGAAGAAAACGATATTGTTTTATTTTTATATAAGTCCATTATTGTTATTCCTGTATATGCAGAATTTTTATTTCCTGATAGCTCTTTTAAATTGTTAAATGCTTCTTCTTTTGTTTTTGGTTTTTCATATTTTTTATTATTATAATAAATTATTGTATCTGCAGCAATAATAATTCCTTTATCACTTATTTGTTTATAAACTGATCTAGCTTTATTCAATGAAAGCTCTTCTACATATCTATTTGGCTTTTTCTCATTGCTTATTTCGTCAACATCACTAATAATTACTTCATATTTAAGTCCTATCATTTTTAATATATCTTGTCTTTGTTTTGAAGATGATGCCAAAATTATTTTCATAAAATAACCTCCTATTTTTACTTATAATTTAGTATCAGTGTCAAATAGAACCGTCCCCATTGACATATTTCTTTATTTTTCCTTTGCTTTGCAATATAGTTAATTTTTCTTCATATCTAAATAAATCCTTTTCGAAATTTATTTTATTATTCTCGAATTCACTTGTCCATTTATACATATTTTTTAACATTTTCATATTTGGCATATAATTACACTTTTCAAGTCCTAATCTTTGTTTTATATACCTATATAATATTCTTCTTTTTCTTATTTTTAGTGGAATATCTAGATATATGATTTTATCTGCTATATCTAATAAATTATATAAATTCTTTCTCAATGTGCCTTCTATTATCCAATTTTCCTGTTTATTAATTTTTTCAATTATTTCCTGTTGCTCTTCATTTGTTCTTTTTCTTTTGTTTATATCATCATGAACTATTGAGTCTATTTCGTAATTTGTAATGTTATTTTCTTTTGATAATTTTCGTGCTAATGTTGTTTTACCACTTGCAACTATGCCAATTATTAATATTTTCATAACATCAATTCTCTTTCTTTTTTCAATATTTATTTTAATACTATTTCAAATTCAATATTGGATTCTTCATTTTCGCCAATTGATTCGACAAAAATTCTATCTACTATTGTTTTAAATTTATCATTAAGACAAATTTTCTCATGTTCATTATCTGTGCACCCCAAAGTAATATGTGGTACATATGTAAAGTTTAATTTAGTTTGTAGTACCTTTTCATATATCAGATTATGAATATTTAATATCTTTTCTTGTCCTTTTTTCAAATTTAGAAATATATAATTGATCTTTATTTTATCGTCTTTCCTTAAGCTAACACCTTCCATTTCTATTTCAAATGGCTTTATATTTTTTAATACTTCTGTTAGTAATTTTTTTAATTTACTATTTTCCATCTGACTATCAAATGGAAATGCTAGTGTTATATGTGGAGGTATTATGCCATATAATTGGTCATATTGCTTTCTTATATTTTCAATTTTATATGTATCTTCGAAGTTAGGAAATATTAAAATGTCTCTCTTTCCTTTATTAATATAATTCATAATATCACTCTTTCTTTTTTAGATATTTTAATAATTTGTATTTAAGCAAAGATGTATGACTTTACTTGGCTATATTTACCCGTTTATATCTATTTTATATAACTTTTCACTACTGCTTAAATTTTTTATATATTTAGCACCAAATTTTTCATAATAATTTACCAGTTTAGTCTTCAAATATAATGTTTTAATATTCCTTTTTTTAGCTTCTTTCACAATAGCATCATTAAGTAACTTTGAATATCCTTTTCCTCTATATTCTTTTTTCACAAACATAGTAGCATACCAAGGACTTAAGTTTGGTTCTTCATCTGAATCGTTAGGAAATATTGAAATAAAGCCAACTAAATTATTATTATCTAGTAATATTAGTTTACAAAAGAACAAATTATCTATATTTTTTTCATACTTGTCAATTTTTTTGTTGATTCTCTCTTCAAAATTATCTTTTGAATTTTTAGCCCATTCATTATGTTCCAGAATCATTACCTCTCTTAGGTACTCTTTCTTATCTTTCAAATCATATATTTTCATATAAATAACCTCACAAAACTAATTATTTTGAATTATATCATACATTTTTTGAAAAATAAACTATTGTATTTTTAACTTGTTACCTATATAATATTTTTATGAAAAGTTTAATTGTTGAAGAAAAATATAATAAAAAAAGATTAAATACTTTTTTGCTAGATAAATTCGATGGTTTATCAATAAATACAATTTATAAAGCATTAAGAAAAAAAGATATTAGAATTAACAATATCAAAATAAGCGAAAATGTAATACTAAATACTGGAGATGAGGTGAAATTATTTATTGTAGATGGTTTACTTTCTTCGTCGTCTAAGCAAAACTTCGAGATTGTATATGAAGATTCTAATATTTTAATTGTAAATAAACCACTAAATATTGAAGTTACAGGTGAAAATTCTTTATCTAGTATCTTACAATCTCAATACCAAGATAATGGAGTCCCCTTTTTAGAACCTTGTCATAGATTAGATAGAAACACATGTGGCCTTGTTTTATATGCTAAAAATGAACCTTCTTTATCTATACTACTTAATGGCTTTAAAAATAGAGAAATAGAAAAACATTACCGCTGTATAGTGTATAATTTGCCGAAAAATAAAAAAGCTACTTTAAATGCTTATTTATTTAAAGATAAAAAGAAATCACAAGTGTATATATCAGACATTCCGATGAAGGGATATCAAAAAATTACTACTTCATATACATTACTAGATACTGATATTAAGAATAACCTTTCTTATTTAGATATCCATCTACATACAGGAAAAACTCATCAAATAAGAGCACACCTTGCTCATATTGGTTTACCAATTCTTGGCGACGGAAAATATGGTATTAATAAAATAAACAAACAATTTTCTTGTAAATATCAACAATTGTATAGCTATAGCCTTACATTTCATCTAAAAAGTCCAAAACACCTTGCATATCTAAATGAAAAGACATTTAAATTAAAAACTTTACCGTTTAATTTAAGTAAATCAAATTTTAATTATTAATATAGTATAGAAAAAAATAAACGCTACTTTTTTTAATAAGTAACGTTTATTTTAAATCTGATTTTATAGTATTATTAATAAACAACATTATTTTAATTTATGCTAAAATTTAAACCTCTAGCTACCACACTACCCATGTTTTCTATCAGATCATCTATTTCCTTTGGAGTAACAATCATATTAAAGTCATTTGGAATAAGCGCACCTTTTATTTCTTCATAATTATCTTGCTCTTTTAATTTATTCAAATAATCATTTGACTTTGCTTCTTGTTGTAACTTTGTAATAAACAAGTCTAAACAATCATCTGTAATAGTTGCCAAATCCACTACCATTGGAACTCCAATTGCAATTACTGGAATTCCTAATGTATTTTCACTTAATTCTTTTCGTTTATTTCCAACTCCAGCACCTGGAACAATTCCAGTATCTGCAATTTGTATAGTACTACTTATTCTTTCTATACTTTTGGATGCTAAACTGTCTATTACAATTAGTAGTTTTGGTTTAACATTATCTACAATTCCTTTTATTATTTCTAATGTTTCAATTCCTGTTGTTCCCAAAACACCTGGGGATACTGCGCAAACTGCTCTTGTACCTTCTTTTACATATTCTGGTGCATATGTTAATAAATGTCTTGTAATATCTATTTCTGAAACAACTTTTGGTCCTAATGAATCTGGTGTTACTTGCTCATTTCCTAACCCAACTATTAAAATTCCATCTTCTTTTTGTATATGTTTTGAAATTAATTCATTTAATTCCTTTGTAACACTCTCTGATGCTACTTGAATTTCATCTTCTCCTGCTATTTTCAGATTTTTAATATCTATTGTTACATAACTTCCTTTTGGCTTTCCTATTGCTTCTGCACCTTTTTCATCTAAAACTGTTACTTTTGTCACTTTAATATTTTCATTATCATTTCTTTCCTCTGTTTCTATTCCAGGAACATCATTTAGCTTATTTATTTTCTTATATATATCTCTTCTTTCATCAGCCATATCTGTTCTAAAATTGTACATAAAAAAACCTCTCTTTCTTCTTTTATTTTTTGAAGAAAGAAAGATTTTTATTCATTTAGCGCAATATTTACATAAGATTGATTCTAGACCTATATTTATATCTATTAAACCAATTTTATAATTTGCATCTAAATTAATTAACTCCTCGATTATTTTTCTTAATTCTGCCATAGAAAAATAATCGGATTGTCTTTTATATTTATTTACCAAAAACATCTGATTTGGCTTTAAATTCATGCTTTCTGCTAAATTTCTATTTTCCTTTATTGCAAGTTTTAACAAAAACAACTTTTTGAAGTGATTATATAATGTAATTAAAATTTTCTGAATTGGTTCTTTATTATAAATTAGTCCACTTAGTGTTTCTAATGACGCTTTTATATCTCTTTTGCCTAAATTATCTGTTAAATCAAAAATAACACTTTCAATTTGTTTTGTTGCTAATTTATCAACATCTATTTTATTAATTGTTCCATTTTCTCCTGCATATTCAATAAGTTTTCTAATTTCATTTATTAAATCCTGCATATTACTTCCGAGAACATTCAACTAAATACATTAATGTATCTTCAGTTACATTTACCTTATATCCATTGCAAATTGCCTTTAATCTTTTTACAATTTGCATAGGTTTTAACTTTTCAAAATTGCATGTAACACCATACTTTTCTATAGTTTTATAGGTATCTGTTTTATTTACTTCTTGCTCAATAAAAACAAGAACTACAGAACATCTAATATTATCTATATTTTCTTCAATATAGCTACTTATTTTTTTCTGAATTATTGTTGATTTACCATCTTTCTTTTTTGTTTCCTTTTTCATTATACCTGTATTTCTTGCAATAATTAATTTTTTTTCAAATCCAAAGCAAGGTGTTTCAATATTAGGGATTAATTGATCAATATTTGTTTCGTCAATTTTTATATAGTTAATTCCATCTACCAAAGTTCCAAAATTAGTTTTTATCTTTTTTAAACAGTTTTCTAAAAGAAAAGTATCTTCCCCATATAATAAATATAATGCATTTAATTTACCTGTTTTCAATTCTTTTTCTAGCTCTTCAACTAACATTATAATTTACAACCTCTCTTACTTTTTAATCTTTTAATATAATTCGAAATACTTCTGCTACACTCCAACCTTGGGCAAATGCTCCTTTTGCCTCAAAAGGCTTTTTAGAATCATATAATTCTGAAATACTACCAACTGTCTTTCCTTCTTTCAATTCTTTTGTGAAGGTTTCTTTTACATCATTTACAAATTTACTATGTCGAACCTCTAATTCTTTCTTTTTGATTTTAGATTTTTCATATTTTATGATATTTTTAAATGCATCATTATAAATACCCAAAAGCCATGGCCATGTAATGCCTTGATGATAACTAGAATCTCTTTTAAAACTATCACCTTCATATATTTCTGTATAGTTTTCTTCTCCTTTGCTAAGAGTTTTTAAACCATATAAATTAAGTAATTTTTTTGTAACAGTTTCAAAACAATTCTTTGCTTCTTCTGTACTGCAATCTAATATTGGATAAGATAAACCTAGTGCAAATAATTGGTTTGGCCTTATTTTACTATCACCTAATACATCATATAAGCATTTTCTTCTTTTTTGATAAAATTTACTTTCAAAAGATCTCTTACATTCTTTAGCTAAATTTCCATATTGTTTAGCATACTTTATTCCATAAAATTTAGCTGTAATTTCCTCCATAATTTTAAGTGCATTATACCATAAGCTATTTACTTCTACTGCTTTTCCATTTCTCGGTGTAATAGCAACTCCATCAACCTTAGCATCCATCCAGGTATTTTGTGTATTTTGTGTTCCTGATACTATTAAATAATCTTTATCCATATAAATATTATTATCGTCAATATCAATTCCATCAATGTATGAATAAATTATTTTTACTAATATATCATATAAATTGTCTTTTATAAATGCCTCATCTTTAGTATATTCTAAATATTTTTTCACTTGTTCAAATAGCAATAATGAACTATCTACACTATTGTATAGGGGTCTGTTATCAAATCCTGAATATCCATTTGGAACTAAACCATATTTTACATCTCTAATCATTGTAAGTAAAACTTCTTTTGCAATATCAAATCTTTTAGATATTAATAATAACCCTTCAAATGATATCAATGTATCTCTTCCCCAGTCTAAAAACCATGGATATCCAGCAATTATTGTATGCAATCCAAAAGATGGTCTATAAACAACAAAGTTGTCACTTGCAATTATATAAGTTTTAATTAAATCCTCATCTATTCCATCTTGTACTAATTCAGAATTTTTTATTAAAGATTTTATTCTATTTTTCTCTTTTTTAATAACTTCTTTTCCATCTAGTTCATCAATATTTTCTTCAAGAGAACATATAAATGTAATATCTTTTTGCTCATTTGGTTTAATTTCTATTTCATATCTTCCAGGAACTATATGATCTTCCTCGGCACAGAATCCCCTTTTTTCTTCTTCTATATAAAACATATTTTTAAAAATGTCATCATAATGCTTTATATATTTCCCTTCTGATACCTTCATATAAATTGGAACCTCGTTATATTTATCTATTATTAATTTTAATTTTGTATTTACATTATTTTGCTTTAATTTAAAATTATGATTTGTATTTGTAGTATGAAAATCACGGAAGTTTACAACAGGTGCTAATGTTAACTTAGAATTGTATTCTCCATTTTTAATATTATATTGAACAATAACTGTATTTTTTCCATATTGCATACAAATAGATTTTTTTATTTTAACATCTTCAATCTCATAATAATATACTGGTATCTCTGACTTTTCAAAATATTTCTGATATTTATATCCATCTGTAACATAATCTTTACCTATATTTGTATAAATATTGTACTTTTTATTTACTATTTCTATGCTTTCATCTAATTTAGATAGTACTAAAAATCTTCTGGCTGGTGGAGTAAGTGGAGCTACAAGTAACCCATGATATTTTCTTGTATTAGCACCTATTATAGAACTTGCTGCATATCCTCCTAAACCATTTGTAATTATCCATTCCGTTTTTAATCCCTTTTCTAAGTTCATGTACTTTTTACTATATTTCATTTGTGTCCTCCCGCTTTACTAGATTAGAGAATTTATTTTCTTAATTTATTAATTGTATCAATAATTTTTTTTCTTTCTTCATCATCTAATTTATTAATTTTATTTACAGGTTGAATATTGTTTTCTTCACTTTTTATACTTTTTTTAGCTTTATCATCTCTAGTTATTTTCTTCTTTAGTTTTTCTTGTATTTTTGTTAAATTATCTTTTTCTTTTAATCTAGTTCTTTCTTTTAATTTAATGTCACTTTCTTGTATAGATTCAATTCTATCTTGATATTTAGTATAAAACTTGCTTTTTCCTTTGACTTGTTTTGGAATCTTTTTAGTTTGATTTATATTTTTATTCTTTTTATTTTGTTTTTTACTACTCTTTAATCTATCATTTACTAGCATATATTTAAAATCATTTTGCTTATCTCTAAATTTTAAATCTTCACAAATAAGTTCCATGATAGCTCCGTGCTGTTTTAGATGGATCATGTTTTATATAACCATTATCTACACATGATATTTGCCTTTGAATTAACTTTACACCAATATTTTTTACTTTCTGAATGTCTTGGTCTACTAATTCATATCCTTCCATATTATATTTTCTAATATACTCTGGAATAATTTCAGTGGTATCATATATACAGTAATCAATAATTCCACTTCCTGCATGTGCATTAATTGCCTCAATATGATCTGCTAATGTATAATTGTATGTTTGGCCCGGTTCTGTCATTAAATTACTAACATATACTTTAAAGGCTTTGCTTTCTTTAATTTCTCTTGCCACACCTTTTATTAGTAAATTAGGAATAATATTAGTATATAAACTTCCAGGGGCAATTACTATGGCATCTGCTTGGCTTATTGATTCTAATACTCCTGGAGCTGGTTTTGCATGATATGGCTGAACATATACTCTACTAATTTTGCTTGTTTTGCTGTTAACAACATCAGGAATATCGTTTCTATTTTCAATTACAGTACCGTCTTCTAATTCAGCACAAATTTTAATTTCTTCTAGTGTAACTGGCAATACTTTTCCAGTCATATTTAATATGTTTTTTGTTTTTTCAATTGATTGTGCAAAATCTTTATTAATTTCATTCATCGCTAATAAAAATATATCTCCAAAAGAAACAGATTCTAATGCTCCAGTACTAAATTTTAAATTCATTAAATCTTTCATAGATTTTTCATCCTTGGCAAGCGAAATAATTCCACCTTTTACTTCGTCCAATGGTAAACTATTTAGAATTTTTCTAGATGATGACAATTTTTCTCCGTAATCAGAAATTGTTACAATTGCTGTAATATTATCTGTATATTCTTTTAGCCCTTTTAATACTGTATTTAATCCATTTCCACCTCCTAAAACTACAACTTTAGGTCCTTGGCTATAGATTTTTTTATTAAAAATAAGTGCTTTTGCATTTGCACTATTATTTGAATCAGTGTCTTCAACAAGAATTTCCAATGTTCTTTTTTGTATATAAATAACTCCAACTATTATACAAATAAAGCCAATAATAAAACTCAAAATTATTTTTCCAACTTCAAAGAAATTTAATTCTTTTGTAACTAAGATATTTGAAATAGCATAGCAAAGAAAAAAAACTCCTACTAATATTAAAAATATCCACCTCTTAATTTTTGTATTTGATTTAAACCATTTTAAAAAGCCATTCATTTTTTTCAAACCCTTCTTTTTTATTTTTCTCCAATTATTTGAACTTCTAATTCAATTAAATTATTTGTTTTATTGTAAACAGTATTTTTTACATATTCTATTAAATCTAAAACATCTTGTGCTGTAGCATTTCCTGTATTTACAATAAACCCTGCATGTTTTTTTGAAACTTCAGCGTCTCCTATTTTATATCCTTTTAAACCACATTCATCAATTAATTTGGCTGTAATGAAATTATTGCCTCTTTTAAATGTGCTTCCTGCACTTGGCATTTGAATTGGTTGTTTTTCTTTTCTACTTCCGAGCATATTGACTCATCTTCTCTTTTATTTTTTCTCTAATTCCATAATTTAGAATCAATTTAGTACTCAAAATAATAAACTTATCATTGGAAAATATACTTTTTCTATATTCAAATTTTTGCTCATTATTTGATATTGTATAAATATTTCCATCCATATCTATGTATGTTGTTTCTAAAACAATATCTTTCATTTCTTTTCCATAAGCACCCGCATTCATTCTAATTGCTCCGCCAATTGTTCCCGGTATTCCTGCTGCAAATTCGAATCCTTCTATTTCTTCTTTTAAAAGTATTTGTGCTAAGTTTCCCATTTTGACTCCAGCACCCACAGTTACAAAAACTTGGTTGTAGTTATATGAATATACCTCTGTTTCTTCTGCTACCATTGTTTCTGTTAATTGCATAGCTACATCTTCTTCTTTTTTTTGTATTTCAATTCCCTGCAAATCTATTTTCAATACGATTCCGCGAATTCCTTTATCAGTTACTAAAATATTACTTCCATTTCCTAGTACAGTTAGTTCTATATTATTTTGTTTTACAAATTCAAGTATATTTTTAATTTCTTCAATTGTTCTTACTGTTACAAAAAAGTCAGCATTTCCTCCTATTTTAAATGTTGTATGCTTTTTCATGCTTTCATTTACTTTTATATTAGATGGTTGAATAATTTTTATAAGTTCATTAAAAATTTCCTCACTTTTCATTTTTTAACTTCTCCTTCCTCTAATATAGTATTTAACAAGTTAAATTTTATCATCTTTTTTGCTATAATACAATATAAAATTTATTCAAAAGTCATTTTTACTTTTTTAAAAGCATAAATATAATTATAAATTATTATAAAATAAAACTTTAAAATACTAATTATATTTTTCTTATTTAATATATTGATATTCTTTGCTTTAAGTTATTACATATTGGCATTTTATTAAATATATTTTTAAATATATTTTTAAATTATTTTTAAATTTGCTTGAAAATTATGTAGAATATTGTATAATATATTTATATACAAGAAAGGAGAAATGATTATGTTTTGTAAATCATGTGGTAAAGAAATACCAGAAGGAAATGAACTTTGTGACGAATGTGCACAAGCAAATTCATCTTCAACTGAAAATACAACAGCTGAAAGTACAGTAAACGAAAATACTACAACATATGAAACAGAAACACCAGAAGCTACTGTTGTTAACGATAATCAATACAATACAAATAATTCAAATTCTAATGTAAATCCTAATCCAAAGTCTAAATTAGCAGCTGGATTATTAGGAATTTTCTTAGGAAGCCTTGGTGTACACAATTTTTATTTAGGTTATACAACAAAAGGATTAATTCAATTACTTGTAACTTTATTGGGTGGTGTTCTAACTTGTGGTATTGCATCTTTTGCAATATACGTATGGGGACTTGTTGAAGGTATTATGATTCTTACAGGAAGCATTAATACAGATGCAAATGGAAATCCATTAAAAGATTAATAATTTTAAAAAAGTAGAGATCATCTCTACTTTTTTTATTATAATACAAAATTACATTTATAAAAAATATAAACAATATAATATCATTTAATAAAAGTAACTATATCAAATACTATTTCATACGATATACGAGGAGGCGGTCAACTAAATGAATAATATTGAAATTAAAACATTGGAAAATGAGCTTAAATATAACGGTGAAATAATATTAAAATATAGAATTGAATATCCTCAAATTAGAGAATTTTATCCATTACTAGGTAAAATGGCATTCAACACTTATAATGCTGAAAATGCATTGAAGTTGCAAAAATATTGTGAAGGCGAACTTTTTAAAGAAGCAAAAGAATTATATGATTTTAACAAAGCTAACAATTATCCAATTATGGTATATGAAGTTTTATTAACATTTACTATAACTTATTTCAGAAATAATCTAATTAGTCTTTTTTCAGATGAATATATATTCTCAGGAGGTGCGCATGGAAATACAACAAGAGTATCTCAAAATTGGAATTTGAGTATTGGAAAACAATTTGATTTGCAATACATATACGGACATGATCCATATTATCAGATTAATATATTAAAAGAAATTAATAATCAGATAAAATATCAGATTTCACATGGACAAAAT
>USCV01000036.1 GCA_900553225.1 uncultured Clostridium sp.
CATTTTTTCTAAATCTATAGTTTTTAATTGATTAATTATTTTTTCATTTTCTTCTTTTGTGAATTTCTTCATTAAATTCATTAATTTCGTTTGATTATATTTGGTTAAAACCTCTTCTATATTAGTATCTTCCATTTCTACCATCCTTTTTTATATAATATATGCACATTCTATCACATATATATCAGTGAAGCAAGATTTTTAATTGCAATTTTTCTTAATAGTTTGTATTTTGCCAAATATTGACGTTTTTCCCTTTTTATAGTATAATAGAATAGTAATCGAAAAATAAAATATACTTATTTTAAGGAGGATATTAAAATGGATAAAAATTTAACAATGATATTTGGTCACAAAAATCCAGATACAGACTCAATATCATCATCAATAATTATGGAAAATTTTGAAAATGAATTAGGAAATAATGCTAAGGCTGTTGCTCTTGGAAAAGTTAATAAAGAAACTGAATATGTTTTAAATTATTTGCAAATTGAAAAACCAGAAATAATATCTGATGTTGAAGATGGTCAAAATATTATATTAGTAGACCATAATGAAGCAACACAAAGTGCAGATAATATCTCAAATGCTAATATTTTAAAGGTAATAGATCATCACACAATGAACTTTGTTGCACCATATCAATTATATTACAGAGCTGAACCTGTTGGATGTACTGCAACAGTTCTTTATAAAATGTATAAAGAATATGATATTCCTATTAGCAAAAAAATTGCAACTTTAATGCTTAGTGCAATGGTATCAGATACTTTATTATTTAAATCTCCAACATGCACAAACGATGATATTATTATCGCAAGAAAGCTACAAGAAATATCTGGAATTGATGCAAATATATTTGGTAAAGATTTATTAAAAGCTGGAACAGATATTAGTGAATTTACACCTGAAGAAGTAATTAATATTGATAGCAAACTATTTGAAAAAGGTGGAAAGAAATTTAAAATTGCTCAAATTAATACAGCTGATCTTGACGATGTATTCAAAAAGAAAGCATATTTTGAAACAGCTATAAACAATGAAATTGAAAAAGATAATTTGGATTTATACGTTTTTGCTGCAACAGACATTCTAAATTCAAATTCAAAAATCATTTCTTTAGGACATGACTCAAACATTGTAGAAAAAGCTTATGGTGTTACTTTAAGTGACAATACAGCTATGCTTGAAAATGTTGTTTCTAGAAAAAAACAAATGTTACCTAGAATTTTAGAAAATTTAGACTAATTCATAAAATAAAAAAGATTCTTTAAACCTTATTAAAGAATCTTTTTTATTTTTTACTATATGTACAATTACTAGTATTTATATTAAATTATAGCTATTCATATACTTTTATCTTTCTTAATACTTTATACAATTTCTCTCCCATAGGGAATAACAATATTTCCTCTTTTTCAAATACTTTTAAAATTATTATTCCAAAAACATATACTGCTGCACCTATTATAATTGTTGCTAATGTAAGTATTATATTATTTACACTAGAACGTAGTAATGTTTGAATTATAAAAATAGAAATTGCCATCATTCCACCCGCAAGTAAAGGTTTTAATATTGTCTTTTTGAAACTTAGTTTCAAATTAATTTCATTTTTAGTTACTCTATAGCTTATAACAAATGTAATAAATTGGCTCACTAATGAACTTATTGCTGCACCATAAATATTGATTTTAGGATTTCTAATTAAAATAATATTTAATATAAATTTAACAATACTTCCTATTGCAATAGCAGTGGCTGGCACATATAATCTTTTAAGTCCGAATAGTGCTCCACTTAATGTTTGGCTTAGTGCAACAAAAATCATAGTAACTGACGCAATCTGAAGAATATGTGCACCATCTGATGCGTTTGGATATAACATTTTTAATAACGGATCTGCTAACATACTAAAGCCAATCGCGCAAGGTAAAATAATCATAATTGAACATGCAAACGAAAATGAAATCTTTCTAGCTGCATCTTTTCTATCTTTCTTAGCAAGTGCTGCTGAAATAGCAGGTACTAATGCAGATGAAAATGCAAGATTTATTGCTATTGGTAAATTGGTTAATGTCTCAACCTTTGATAAGATTCCAGCAAATTTCATTGCCATTTGTTCAAGTGCTTCTTTAGTTCCAAGTATTCCAGAGTATGCAATTTGTGTACAATTACTTACAGTTACTGTATCTATCATACTGCTTATTGCTGTAATAACAGAACCTATTGTCATAGGAATTGCGTACATTAAGATTGTTTTGCAAATTGTTTTTACAGGTTTACTTTCTTCTTTTTGTTCTACATTTTTATATTTATTTGCGTATTTTTTATTATTTAATTTGTAATATGCTACAAGATAGAAAAATGACATTAATATTGCAACTGTAGTTGATAAGTTTCCAGCTGCAGCCATAATATAAGGCTCTCTACCTATTGTTGCATAAACAAATGTAATACTTAAAATACAATTAAATAATTGTTCTAATGTTTGTGCAGTACTTGAAACCTTCATTGTTCCTAATCCTGCAAAATATCCTCTTATAACTGCAGAAACTGATACAAAGAAAATGGCTGGTGATAAAACCATTAATACATATTTAACATCTGGAACATTTAACATGTTTGTTGCTATAAAACCAGATGAAACATATAATAAAATAGAACATGTTCCTCCTATTACTCCAAAAAGTCCAAATGCTATTTTAAAAATTCTATGTGCCGCTTTGTATTCTCCTAGTGCAATTTTTTCTGAAACAAGTCTAGACATGGCATTTGGAATTCCTTGAGATGATATTAATAAAAGTACTGTGTAAATTTGATATCCTGCTGAATAATATCCATTTCCAACATCACCAAATCCATCTAAATTTGTAATTACTAATTTATAAATTAATCCCAAAAAACGAATCAAAACTTGGGCAACCATTAGCATTAATACATTCCCCATAAAGGAATTTGTTTTTTCTTTCAAGTTATCTACCTACTTTCTTTCGTAATTTTACTACTATTTTCAAATTATATATTATTACTGTTTTTTTTTCAACTCGTTTTTTATTTTTTCCTCAGTCTTAAAGCATTGAATATTACAGTTATACTACTAAACACCATTGCAAAGCTTGCAACATCTGGATTTATTGTAATTTTTGCAAATCTAAATACACCCATTGCAATAGGTATCATTAAAGAATTATAAAAAAATGCCCAAAATAGATTTTGTTTTATATTTCTAATTGTTCTTTCACTAATATTAATTAATTTTAAAATAGAATTTAAATCATTTTTCGTTAATATTACATCTGAAGAATCCATCGCTATGTCTGTTCCACTTTTTACGCTCACTCCAATGTCACTATTGGCTAAAGCTGGACTATCATTTATTCCATCTCCACACATCATTACATATTTATTTTCTTTTTTTAATTTTTTTATTAAATCCGCTTTTTCTGATGGTAAAACATTTGATACTACTCTAGAAATTTCGAGCTTTTCAGCTACTTTTTCTGCTGTTTGCTTGTTGTCTCCTGTAAGCATAATTGTTTTTATATTTTTTTGATGTAATTTTTTTATTACTTCTTTTGCATTTTCTCTTACAACATCATTAACTCCTATAATAGAAATAATTCTCTCATTTTTTATTACATAAATTATACTATTTCCATTTGAAGCTAGTTCTTTTTCATCTTCCATATAGTCATTTTTAATATTATATTTTGATACTATTTTGCTATTGCCTAGTATTATTTTTTCATTTTGAACTCTTCCAATAATTCCATATCCTGAAATGTTTTCAAACTCTTCTACTGGTTCAACTTCCATTTTATTTTCTTTCATGTACTCTGTAAACGCTTTTCCTATTGGATGCATAGACTTACTTTCTAGACTTCCTACAAGTTTTAATATTTCTTCATCTTTCATAGTGCTATAATTATAAATTCTAGAAATCTTAAGTTTACCATATGTTAAAGTTCCTGTTTTATCAAAAACTATTGTATCTATTTTTGATGCATTTTCTAGCACTTCACTTTTTTTTACTAATATTCCATTATTTGCTAAAACACCTTCACTTATAACCACTGCAAGTGGTGTTGCAAGTCCTAAACTACATGGACATGCTACAACTAATATTGTTACAAATGTATTAATTGAAGTTGCAAAATCGTATCCTAATATTAAATATATTATAAAAGTTATTACCGCAATAATTATAACAATTGGTACAAAATATCCAGAAATTTTATCTGCTATTTTTGCAATTGGAGCTTTTGTATTGCTAGCTTCTATTACTAGTCTTACTATTTCAGATATTGTTGATTCTTTTCCTATTTTTTCAGCTTTATATTTTATAAATCCATCATAATTCAAGCTTCCTGCTATTACTTTTTCTCCTGTCTTTTTTTGTACAGGCATACTTTCTCCAGTTATAAAAGCTTCGTCTAAATGTGCCTTACCTTCTACTATTTCTCCGTCTACTGCAATTTTTTCTCCCGGTTTTGCAACTACAATATTTCCTTTTTTTATTTCATCTAAAGTAACTGTCTTTTGAATGCCATCTTTTTCAATAGTAGCAACACTTGGCGTTATTTCAACTAATTTTTTTATTGATTCTTTAGTCTTATCTTTACTAATTCCATCTATATATCTTCCTAATTTTATAAAATAAATTACAATTGCTGATGATTCAAAATATAGGTTCATTGTATAAGAATAATTGCCATTAAATATCATAATCATTCCATATACGCTGTATACAAAACTGCTTATTACTCCAATTGTTACTAAAGTATCCATGTTTGGCAATTTATGGATTAGATTTTTATATCCATTTCTTAAAATATCAAATCCGTATATCAAAAATGGTATAGTTAAAATTAATAATGTACTTGTATATATTATAGGATTATAATGTGGATTAAGTTTATCTATAATCGGTAATCCAATCATATGTCCCATTGAAATGTACATAAGAATAATTGCTAAAATTGAAAAAAATATAAATTTAAATTTTTCTAGTTTTCCTCTTTCCTCAATTTTAAACTCTTTAAATGTTCCTAGGCTCAAGAATCCTGCTTGTTTTACATACTTTTCAATTTTTTCCTTATTTAATATATTTTCATCATAATCAATTGTTGCATTAGCCATTACTAAATTTACAGATGCATTTATTATGCCATTTTGTTTATTCAAATATTTTTCAAGTCCATTCGAACATGCACTACAAGTCATTCCATCTATCGATAAAATAATTTTTTTCATATCAATCTTCCTCTACTACTTCAAATCCAATGTCTTCAATTTTCTCATTAAATATAGCTTTATCAATTTCTTTATTACTTATAATTAAAACAGTTCCATCTTTATAGTTTGCTGTTACTTTTTCTACCCCGTCTATATTTCCTAGTGCATTTTCAACTCTCTTTTGGCAGCCTTCACATACCATTCCTTTGATATTTATTTTTATTTCTTTCATATCTATTACCTTCTTTCTTTTCTCTATAATTTAAATTTATCATAAGTATTATATTAGAAAAATTGTTTAATTTCAATTATTTTAATATTTTTTATTATATTTAAACCTTCTATACTTTTATTATTCTATTTTTCTTTATTTTGATGCAAAAAAACATTGTACATATATTAAGTACAATGTCTTTGTATTTAAACTAATAATATAAATTTGATTATTTATTGTCAAAATTAAAGTTTTGCCATTTTATTGAGCTTACTTTTCCATCTTTATCAAAGCCAATAATAAAATATCTATAACTTGCTTTTGCTTCATATGTGTATGTTGGTCCATTACTTGATGTACCTTCTGTTGTTTTAGATGGTTCACCAAAAACAGTTTTTACATCTTCCATTGCAGTTCCAATTGTTATACCACCAAATATTTCAACATCTCCTGAAAGGTATTTGTAGCCATAATTATCCACACTAAATCCACCAATACTTGCTTCTGCGCCCTTTATTTTTGCATTTGTATTATTATATGGTGTTATATTAAAAACAGTACGTTTGTCTGAATTTTGAACACTACCACCACCAATTAAATATCCATTTGCTGGTATTTCTTTTTCTGAACCAGTTTTATTAAAAGTAAATCCTGAAGATGTTAGTTCACTAATTTTGTCACCAGCATAATATTTCTTTCCTTTTACAACAAAGAAATATGATTTGCTATCATTTATATCTATAGGTGTCTTATCGATTGGTTTTGTTGTGTTTTCAGTTTTTTCTTGTTGAGTTGTTGTATTTTTCTCTTCCTCACCTTCTGTCTTATTGTCTACATCTTCTGTTTTATTTTCTACATTGTTTGTTTCTTTTATTTCGTTTTTATCATTTTGATTTTCATTTTTATTGCTACATCCTGTCATTGTAAATAAACTTATTAGCAATGTTGCAATAATTAAAAATATTGTAATTTGTTTTTTCACTTTTTTTCCCCCTTATATATTATTAGTACACTTTATGGATGCACTAATTTTTATTTTAATTTAAACATATTTAAAAGTCAATACTCTTTACTAATATTTTCTATTAAATAGGTCCTTTATAATATTAAATATCTTTTTATACCATTTTTCCTCTTGTATAACTGTTAATCTATTCTCTTTTACTTGTTTATTTTTTGGCTTCTCTTGCTTATTCTTAAATATATCATCAGAATTATGTTTTTTTCTAAGTTCTTCTTCTAATGATTTTTGTGCTTCTTGTAATTCTTTTGCATCCCTTTCTTGTAATCTTTTCTTTTCTTCAGGAGAGCATAGAAAATCTCTATATATTAATCCTAGAATTATTATAGTTTCATTCTTAAGATTTTGTTCTTCTAATGGTTCTTTAATGGTTATAAAATATTCTTTATCTCTTTCATCTTCTATCATATCCAAAAATTTTGATGGTATTTTATCTAATAATTCTTGTGGCATTAATTTAAGAATTTCATAAAGCTCCGTAAACGCTTTTCTATATTCTGAATATTCTGATTTCAAAATAACTACCTACCTTCCATTTGTTTTTTTGCTTTTGTTCATTTTTTTGTTTATTATCTTTTTCCTTGTTTCTTTCGTAAATTATCTACATCGAAGCTTTTTTTACATATCTATATATTTCTCCCCAGTTGCTAACTTCTTTTAAATATTCATTTTGTTCTAACTTTTTCATATCTTTATCTCTGAAGTAAATTGTTTTAATTTTATTTTCTGATAATTTTTTACAAACATCATATGAATCGTCTATCATTAAATCAATTTTTTCTTTTTCAGCCGCCTCTAATTTGTCTTCTTGTTTCCAATAATACTTATCAAATGAAAGATCCTCTTTCTCAAATTTTTTCATTGCAACATCTTTCATTTCTTCTATCATACCACCTCTTGCAGATATTATTATTAATTCATTGCCTTCATTTTTAAGCATGTTAATTACATCTTTTGCACCTGGAATAAGTTGAGCTTGCTTTGAAAGCTCTAAAAAACTTTTATTTACAAAATTCATTCTTTCTTCTTCTGTCCAGCTATATCTATTTCTCAAATAATGTTCATTCCTATTGATAATTCCACCCTTTTTTAACTCTATAAAATCATATAGATCCCCATATGTTCTTAATACTCTTTCATAGTCTAATATTACTCCATCTATATCTATTCCTATTTTCATAAATACATCTCCTTCTTATATTTCATCTACATCTATACAGATTTTTCTATAACTGTCATTAATTTGTGTTATATCTTTTTATTGTAATTTTTATTTTTCTTTATCAGCAAGTTCAAATACAGCCTTTGTGTATTTTAGTAATTCTTTTTTATTTTTAAAAAAAGTGCTAGAAAGTTCTAGTCCTCTCTTTTGTATGTTTATTTTAGCTCATTTTTTTCTTTTTTGCAACTTTTGTTGTTGCTCCTAAACCTAATATTGACATACTCACTATTGCTACATATATAATTACATTATCTCCTGTTTTTGGATTTGAGCTATTGTCTTTCTTATCTTCGTTTTCTGTTTTTGAAGGAGTATTAGTATTATCGTTGTTATTTGCATTATTGTTATTATAGTTATTTTCTTCTGTCTTTGTTAATATTGTAAATGTTGTTGTTGCCTCTCCACCATTTGTGAATGCTACTTTTAATGTATGTCCTCCAACTTCTAATGTATCAACATAAGCTTGTTTGAAAGTAATTATTGTACTACCTCTTTCTGATGTGTAGTTATCACTATCTACTAATTATATTCTTCTGTGATATTATATAAGATAAAAAATATAAACAAGCTAATTTAACTTGTTCATATTTTTTATAATTATTCTTTTATATTTAATTTAGTTATATTTTTTACAATACTTGCAATTTATTTTACTTTCTACTTTTTCCAATAAACCATTTGTTAATCATTTTACTTGTTCTAGCTCTATAATATATGGCTTTCCTTTAAGCATTACTCTAACTTTTATTCTATCTGTTGCATTATATGTAGTTAGGCTAAACGTTTCATAGAAACTAAACTTATTTCCATCTATATAATTAGCATCTTGTCTTCTGCCTGGACTCATAGTTGATGTAAACTTTTCGCCCTTCTCATTTTCAACATAAGTTACATTTTCAATATTTTGATTGTTTGGCGTATTATTCCTTTCATAAATTGCTATTGGCTGTTTTATATTATCATATTGTTCTCTTGCTTCTATTAATTCTTTTTCTGTATTCATTCTTTTATTATATTCATTAATATCTATTTCTCCATCTACTACTTTTTTCTCTAATTTATTTATTAATTCTATTCCTTCTGGAAGTCCCATATTTGATATAATTAGTCCAAACTCAAATCCTGTATTAGTTAGTGTTGCATTTGTCACTTCAAAATCTGGATTTTCGCAAGATACTACTCTATAAGATATACTTTGTCTATTATACATCTCTTTTGGAACATCAAATCTCATCTTCCAATTTCCACTTATACTAACAACTGTATTTTTATCTGTTACCTGTATTTCATTAAAATCGAAATTTAATTTTTTACTTTTCGGAAAACTCTTATCTCCTGAATACAAGTTATATGTAAACTGTATAATTCCAGTTTTTTTATCATGCTTTTTTAGAATCACATTTAGTCCACAATTATAATAGTTTTCATTAAATTCACCAAATTTATAGTTTAAATTGTTTTCTTTGCAATATTTTTCAAATGCATCTTTATCCATACAATATAAAATTTTTTTCTCTTCATCAGTTATAATTAAGTCTTTAAGTTCTATATCCTGTAGATTATCTAAATCTATTGTTTTATTTATTTTTGTATTAATTTCAAGTGTAAAGTGCGCTCCTATTGTTATGTCATCCATTATAAAATCTTCTATTTTAGTATTTACATTAATATTATTTACAGTTATATTTGTCTTTTGATCAGTAGCAGTTGTATTTGATGCTATATAATCCATTTCTGGTTTTGCTATATAACCATTTTCTGCTGCAGTATCAATTCCTTGTCCAAATCCAAAGCTAGAAATAATTTTATTATAAGCTAATGCTCCTCCTGTTATCATTATAATACCACCACAAGTAATTGCAACTAGTTTCTTTTTTATCATATACCTCCTCCATTTTTCTTCTTCATTTAGGGTATGTTTATTATTATATTCATTTTTAAAGTTATTAATTGCAACATTCATTTTGAATTTTTTTAATAATTCTTGTTCATTCATTATAATCATACCCTCCTTTTTTTAGAATTCTATTTAGTTTTTTTCTTATTCTGAATAGTTTAGATTTAACTTTGCTTTCTGACATATCAAAAATAATTGCAATTTCCTTAATCTTTCTTTCTTCATAGTAATAAGAAACGAATATTTCTCTATCTATTGCTTTTATTTTTTCTAACTCATTTAAAATTAATTGATTTTGCTGACTTTCAAAGTAATTCAATTCAATGTTTTGCCATTCTACTAACTCATCTGAATAATCTTCTATATTTTCTATTTGCTTATTAGTTCTGCATTTTTTAAGAATTAGTCTTTTCGTTATTCCTGCTATATATGCTGACATACTTTTGTTAACATTCAACTTTTGTTTATTATTCCATAAGGTTAAATATACGTCTATTATTATTTCTTCCTCATCTTCCTTTAAAAAAGTAAAATGTGAATTATGAATAATTGTACTTATATAGTTATTGTAATCTTTTATAATTTTTTCCATTTCTAATTCATTATTTACTATGTAATTTTGTATTTTATCTATTGTTCTTTCCAATTTAATCTAAACTCCTTTTAAGATATATCTTACATTTATATATTACCATTTTTCTTCATTTGGTTGCATTTTTTTATAAAAAACTAATATGAAATTAGTCTTTTAACCAATCTTTCTTGCTCTTACTTTTTCATGCTACCATTATATTATCCTATTTTTATAAAATCAATTTCCTTTTATTTTCCTTATTTCTATTTCAAATATAAATTTAGGATATTTTTTAGTGAGTTCACTTAGTGAACTTTCGCACTCAAAACGGCATTTTTTGTAGTTCATTGGGTGAATTTCTGCATCACTTTTGCATAAAATTTTTGTTCTTTGATTAACTCTAGAAGGCTTGTCCTTCTATGTGTATAGGCGTTGCGTGATGCACGCTATCCTGCCTTTATTTTTAATTAGGTATTTAGAACTTTATATGTGTTTATGTTTACTTGTTTAAATATACTTATCCTTAAATCCTCTTAGCAAAAAAATAATGTGCTTTTAAAATTTAGTCAAGGTTGTGCGGTAGCACATGCATTTTAACCTTGACTTGATTTTATAAAGCACATTAGAATTGTTGAACAGGATTATTTAATATTTTTATTTCTTATATAGCTTTCACTAAATTCATTTTCTAAAATATCCATAGCTATAGTATCATAATATTTTCCATTAATAAATCTATTTTCACGAATCCTTCCAGTTTCTTTAAAACCACATTTTTTATAACACTTCAGAGCCCTTTCATTAAAACTCATTAAATGCAATTTTATACTATGTAAATTCATATAGTTAAAACCATAATCCAGCAATAATCTTATTGCTTCAGTACCATATCCTTTACTTAAATATTCCTTATCTCCGATAAAAATTCCTAATGTTGCTGTTCTATGCATATGGTCAATTCTTTCTAATCCAACAGTTCCAATTAGTTTATCTTCATCTAAAGTTATAATTGAAAAAGTAGCTTCTGGATTTGAATTTTCTTGCAAATATTTTCTTTCTCCTTCTAGTGACATAATTGCTCCACTTCTTCCAGTGTAGTCTGTAACTTCAAAATCATTCATCCACTCTGTAAATTTTTCTGCATCTTCTATATTTCTTGGAGATAAATATATTCTATCTCCTAATAATTTTTTAAAATACTTCATTTTTGTTTCCTCTTTTCTATAATTCAAATTTATCTTTTATCATTTTAGCAACATCTTCTGCTGATAAATTTGTATTGTTTATTCTAAGATAATTTTCTTGTTTTATTTCACCATGTTCTGAATTAAGTCTATATTTAGTTACACTATTTAATAATTCTTGTTCACTCCACTCAATATTTCTTTTGGTTGGCTTATGTTGTAATCTATTTTCGGTTTTGTTTCTTAAAAATCTCTCATTTATATCTGCTTCCAGTTCTACAATATAAAACTCTCCTCCATTCTTCTTAAACAGTTTAGATATATTTTCAACATATTCCCAATCTTCTTTCATATTGAAAGCCCATACATATGTAAATATTAGTCCATATTCACTGCTGTTTGCAAATTTTTGAAAAATTTGCTCTCTAAATAAAGAATTTAATTCCTTAAATTCTTTTGATTTATGTTCAAATATCTGTAATAATAGTTCTATTGTCATATGATTATGAAATAGTTTTAAATCTGTTATTTTTGTTAATTCTTGACCTACTGTCATTTTTCCTACAGCCTGAGGTCCACATATTAATACTAATTTTGGCATTTTAATCATCTCCTAACATTATTTCTAAATATTTATCAGTAAATTTTTGTAAACTATCTTTTTCTCTTTTCAATTCATCCATTAATTTCTTTGCCTCTTGATATGCTTCATCATATTCTTTTTTTGTAATTTCCATTCTTTCAAAAGCTTCTTTTAATTCATCTTCATCAAGTAATATTATATCTCCTTTTGGAGTTACAACAACATCAAGATATAAGTCATCTTCATATGGCATTCCATTCTCTTTTCCTATTTTTCTTGCAATATCAAAATACCATTCTATAATTTCATTTTTATCATTATACATTGCAGTTAATCTACATTTCTTACTATAATCATAAAATTCAAGCCATTTATAGTTATTATTTGCCATACATAAATTAATATTTTCTACCACATATGGTTTATACATTTTATTAAATTTTATTAATGCGATATCTCCTGTAAAATCTGAATTATTAAAGTTTTTTATTCTTAGTCTCCCATTTTCAACAATTTCCATATTATTAGGATTAGTAACAAATCTTTTCTTTAAACTAATCCAATATCTTTGTACAATTTCATTCGCAACATATGTTTCATTTTCAAGAACACCACCATTATTTTGAATAGATTTAGCTGATCCAATATTTGCTTTATCACAATCCATTAAAACATTATCTATTCCTAATTCTCTACATTTTTCTAATGCCAATCTTATTTGTTCTGTTGCATAACCTTTTCTTCTTTCAGAAGGTCTTACACTATCACCTATATGTCCACCATAATTTAATAATTTATCATTTAAGAAATGTCTAATTTGTAGGTTACCAACTATTTTTTTATCTGATTTTCTAACAGTCAAATATAATGTTGCAGGAATTCTATCTTTATCTATCGTGTTAATAGATATATCATTTTGAACCTTTTTTAACCATTTATCAAAATCTTTAATTCTATCAAGCCCGCCATCTCCTGCAATTTCATTTTCTCCATTATCCAAAAATTCTTGTAAATATTCTTCAACTTGCTTTTTGTATTCTTTTGTTGGCAGTACTAATTCTAATTCATCTTTTGGTAGTTTCTTTAAATTATATATATATCCTGCTTCCTTATATTCTTTATTTCCTCTTTCAATTATATTTTCTCCACAATAAACACCACCCATTTTTTCATAGAATGATCTTGATGCATAATTGTCTTTAAGGCACCATATTACCATTTTAGTATATCCATTTTCTTTAAATTGGTTTATAACACATTTAACTAATTCTTTGCCTATTCCATTTCCTTTGTATTCTGGCTTTACATACAATGCAGAAATTTCGCAGTCAACATTAGGATACTCATCTTTATAATAATTGCCTGTTCTATATCTACAAAATCCAACTATCTCATTATTTAATTCAGCAACAACAAATCCATTTTGAGTATAGTTTTTTAATATTTTTTTATATTTCTCATCTATAGTTAAATTGTCTAAATATTCATCATCAACAATACCTCTGTATGCTATTTTCCACCCATTAACAGCAATTTCTGCAACAGATATTAAATCTTCTTTTTTTACATCTCTAACATTTATTTTATTATTTTTAAATATATAAATATTATCTTCCACTTCTAACTCTCCCTTACCAATTTTCTCATTTTAAAATGTGAAGCTGTTTCTTCATATATTTTAAAGCCTACCTTTTGATATAAAAATCTCGCAGGATTTTCTTTAAATACTTGCAATATTGTATTTCTATTATTTTTTCTATCAACTTCAAGTTGTTTATTTAATATGTCTGTTCCAATACCTTGTCCTTGATATTTTTTATCTATATAAAATAAACTTATCACACTTTCATTATTTTCATCAATATAATTAGTGAAAATTCCTATAATTTCATTGCCCAATTTAATAACTCTTATATGGTTTCTATGTTCCTCTATAAAATCTTTAAGAAAGTTAATTTGTTTTTCTTCATCCCAACCATACAATTTCTCTACATACCATTTAAAATTATCTTTTTTCATTTCATATAAAATATTAAAATACTCTTCTTTATATTCTTCAAGCCTATATTTATTCATTTATATCACATCTCCTATAAAAAATAAGCCTCACAAAAGAATCTTTTAAGACTCCTTTGTAAGACTTTTATCTCTTACTTTATAAGTGTAAGTAGTTTTCTATTTTTACTACTCTTTACCGCTCAAACATTACTATTCTAGGTAAACTCTCAAATATAATTTATATTTTAACATATTGTTTTGTATTTGTCAAATTCAATTTACATAACTTTTATCGAATTCGTCATACAGAGTGTGGCGAATTTAAAATCTTTACTTAATAATATTTTATTCATTTAACATCAATTTCGTTTTTTTATCTTTCAATCTTTTTACTTCCTGTTTTCGTGTTTGAATTGCAAAATAAGTTTGTCCTAATGCAATAACTTCTTTTCTTGGATCTCCATTTTGCACTATTAAATAACATGCATATCTTGAAAGCTCATAATCTAATAGCTCTCTCACAGTATTACTGCCTATTTCGACCATTTTCCTGACCTCAGGAAAATGGTCTTGAATACTTAATCCACTATTATCACAAGCTAATTTTGCTCTGTCTATTACTTTTGAAAAATTTTCCCATTTTTTATATTGTAATACTTCACTTAGTTCTCTTGAATTCCAATATTCTGTTCCATCTTCTCTAATCTTTTTTATTTCTTCAAAATTTTTACATTCTTCTGCTTGTAAATTGCTCAATATTATCATCTCCTAATTTTGTCTTTTTATTTAGAATTATTGTATCAAACGTTTGTTTTTATTACAAGTATTTTTATAAAATTCAAATAAAAAAATATGTAATTTATATTTTCTATAAAATACATATTTTTAATTAAGTTTTACCTCTAAACATTTTATTAAATTTATACTGCTCCGCACACAAGGTCAACTTCTATCGCTACCTTAATTTTATGATTTTCTATTCTTTTTATCTTATTTTTACCTTTTTTATCAAAACTACGGAATTTCTCAAATGCAGTAAATTGGTCTATTGTATCGAATTTTTTAGATATAGCACCGAGCAACACTCCACATGCCGTGTTTGTTAATTATGAATAGTTGCTTTTTATATGTTTGAGTATAAGTGACTACCACATAATAACCACTCTTAATGGTTGAATGTTTATTACATATACTTTATATTATAAATAGTTAATAAATAGACAAATTGTAATTTGTCATATACCTTCTATATTTTTATCCAATATCTTAAATAAGTA
>USCV01000037.1 GCA_900553225.1 uncultured Clostridium sp.
CATAGAAGTTTAAGGTAGTAGTTATTTGAGCATGCCCTAATCTTGATGCTACAACTGCTACATCTACATTTTTAGATATAAGCAAAGTAGCATTTGTGTGTCGCAAACCATGAAAAGTAATTTTTGGTAAGTTGTTCTTTTTTATAAAAGAACGAAACCAATCTGTAACTGTATCTGGATGCATTGGATTACCATTCCAAGTAACAAATAGTCTGTTTGAGTTATTCCATAAATCGCCACATCTTTCTTTTTCGGCTTCATACCAAGTTCTGTATTTTTTAAGCATATTGATAACTATATCAGGAATTCCAACTTCTCTAATTGAACTTTGTGTTTTAGGATTTTTTACGAAAATGCCTTTTTCAGATGTATATTGGCTTGCTTTAGTAATATTCACAAAACCTTCTTTAAAATCGATATCTGACCATTCTAAGCCTAATACTTCGCCTCTACGCATACCAGTAAACAATGTTAAAATAACAATAGTTTGAAATTTAATTTCTTCATTTTCTAATGCTTCTAATAGTTTTTTACATTGTATATCATCATAGTATTTAATTTGAGGTCTTTCGTGTTTAGGTGGCTTAACTCTGTCAGCTGGATTATAAGGTAGTATTTGCCAATATACTGCATTTTGTAGCATAGCATGTAGTAAACGGTGATGCTCTAATATTGTTTTAGAAGATAAACCTTTCATTACAGTTTTTCCATTGTGATTTTTACATCTTTTTAGTTGATGATCTTTGGAAAGATAATCGTAAAAACTCATAATGTGGGTTGGCTTAATATTAGATAATTTGAAATGACCAAAGTAGGGAATAATTCGTGTGTTTAACATTCCTTTATATCTTTCATAAGTTTTTGGAGCCAATTCTTTTGAACCGTAATTTTTAGACCATAAATCTGTAAATTCTTTAAAAGTCATTGAAGAGTTTTGTAAAACAATACCGTTTTCAATTTCATAAACAAAATTCACAAGTTCTCTATCTGCTTCACGTCTACTATTTGCTTTGATGCTCTTTGTGTACTTAATCCTATTTCCATAACTGTCAAAGCCATGTGATACAATTAATCTCCATGAATGCTTGCCTCTCTTTTCAAGATACCCTGCCATTACTTTTTTCACCTCCTTTCAGTATACTTATGGCAAGGATTTTATATAAAATTATTTTTTCCTAACTTTAGTACTATCAATCCAGTCTTGAAATTCTTTATCTGTAATTTCATTATTAATGAATTTCTTTCTTATTTCTGGACCTACTTTTTTAAAGTATTCATACATTTCGTGATGGTCTCTTTCTGCTGCTTGTTTTGAAAGAGTTTGATATCTAGTTCTATAAGTTTTTAATAAAGGATTTTTATCTAGTCTTTCTTTGAAAGCTAATTCTCTTCCGATTTCTTTACAAGTTTTATTATCTTTAAATATTTCATCACAATATTTAGTATCATGCATTGTTTTAGGAATGAAATATTTATTGCAATTAGCACATTTCTTTATTTTTATATCACTATTTAAAGATAATAATTGCTTAAAGGAGATAAATAATACATTAAGATAATCATCTGTCCTGAAAGAAAATGGAATACTCCTAGGTAGATTAAGTTCTTTATGAAAGTAGTAGAAATCATCCATTGTAAAGTCTAATTTCAAATCATTAATTCTATAATTTAGGGATATTAAATCCAAATTAGCAGATTCATCTTCGAATAAATCAGGAAATTCTGCTCTGAAATCAGCCTCAATATCATCGAATTCAGCAGGACTAATACCATCTTTTTCAGTAGTTAAAAGTTTTATAAATGTATCTTGATAATATGTAAAGGCATCTTCATATTCAGATTCTAGTTTGAAAAATAGATTTGATAATGCTTGCTGTGTTATAAAAAAATTTTCTTTTTTATAATATTTACTTATATCCATTTTAGATTTTTTAGCTAATTTTAATAATAAATCTTCAAAACAATATTTAGCAATGAAGTTAATCATATCGTTATCACTGTCAAAATCTATATTAAGAAAATCTATAAGAATACTTCCAACAGGTCTTATTTCACAGTGATTCACTGATTCAAAAATAAAACCTTTCTTTTTTTCAATAGAAAAATGATTTAAACATTCTGTTTTATTATTAGTATCGAAAGCAATATTGTATAATGACATTTTTACCTCCAAACATCTACAAATTCAATTTTTTTACATTTTTTTGTAATTGTAAGGTTACTTATATAAGAAAAATATTATATAAATGAACCATACAACATAAAACACAAATAATAATTGTATGACAAGATGATACCATAATAATTTATGTATGTCAACTACAATTAGAAAAAAACTGAAAGGAGATGAGAAATATGGCAACAGCAAAAATGCAAAGAACTACTTTAACAGCCAAAGAAGCAGCAGAATATTTAGGAATTTCATACTGGCTAATTACACAATTAGTAAGAAGAAAGCAAATTCCATGTTCTAGAGTTGGAAAAAGAATTTTATTTAGAAAAGAAGCACTAGATATTTATCTAAGTAAAAAAGAAAACGATTCTTTAGAACAAATTAATTAGAAAGAAGGGAGGAAATGGGACAAGTTGGATGGATAAAAGTGAAGACAGATATATTCTCTAATAGAAAAATTAAAATACTACTAAAAGAAAGGGAAGGGGACACCTATTTTAGATTATGGATTCAAATTTTAACTATTGCTGGAGAATGTAACAGAAATGGTGGACTATATATTAGTGATAATGTACCATTTAAAATTGAAGATTTTACGAACATTATCGGAAAATCTTCCAAAACTTTTACGAAAGTTTTCAGAAAATTTATCGATTTAGGTATGCTAATTTATAAAGATAATACATACTTTGTGAAAAATTGGAACAAGTATCAAAGTATTGAAAAACTAAACAAAATTGCAAAATCCAATAAAGTAATTGAAGAATCTAAAAATGAAAAAAGTTTTTATAATTCTACACAAGAAAAGATAAGAAAAGAAGAGAATAGAAAGGAGACAAGAATAGATGAATCAAATTTTGAAACCCTCGGTTGATAAAAATGATTATATTGAGTGTGAATACTGTAAAAACAAATTATATAGAAAAACAATAGAATGGCAGTTATATGGTGACAAAAAAGTTTTAACACTAGATTATGAAAGATGTAATTGTAAAGAAGCCGAGGTTTATTGGAATGAATATGATCTTAAAAAGTTAAAGATGTTAGAAGAAGAAAGAAAACTAGAGTTAATGCAAGAATTTGCACAAAAAGTGGAAAAGATAATAAAAAATAGTAAGATGAGTAAAAGAAATTTAAATTATAAATTTGAAAACTTTGAAGTCAATTCAAATAACAAAAAAGTATATCAAAGTTTAAAAGAGTATAGTGAGAAATTAGTAGATTCAAAAGAAAGAAAAGGATTAATTTTGGTAGGAAATAATGGAGTTGGAAAAACACATTTAGCCTGTAGTATTGCAAATGAATTAATAAAAAATGGAATACCAATCATATATGGAACCTTAATTAATTTATTAGCAGAATTGAAAAATTCATATGATTCAGATAATAATATTTCTGAAATGGAAATTATAAAATTATATGAAAAAGTTGATTTGTTGATTATAGATGATTTAGGAAAAGAAAAGCCGAGTGAATGGGGATTAGAAAAATTGTTTACTATAATAAATAGCAGATATGAAAATAATTTACCAGTAATTATAACAACAAATTATAATCAAAATTCTTTAGCTGAAAGATTAAGTTTAAATGGTGAAATAGAAACAGCAAATTCTATTATTTCGAGATTATATGAGATGTGCTACTTAGTTAAAATTAATGATATAGATCATAGAATTAAAAAGAAAAAAGTTAGTAATTGCGCTAACAATTGCTAACTAAAAATGTTACTTTTTTAAATATTTTCTATAAAAATTATAATGTATTTTTGCAAAAAAGTAAATAAAAATTTATAAAAAAATTAGGACAATTAGGTATAAAAATTTAAACTAAATTGTCCTAATTTTTTAAAAATAAAATAACAAAAATAGTTAAAAAAATATCTCTCGGAGAGCAAAAAGGGTATTAGGGCATTTTGCCATAAACAGCGAAAAGGGTGTCAAAACACCACGCTGGCGAATAAAGGGCACTTAAAAATCCACTTTATTCGGAGCAAATAAATTTGCTCATAATTTTCTGAAATTCGCTTTCGTTATTTCAGAAAATACAAAATTGATAAAATAAAAAATCAATATAGAAAATGGAGGTTAATTATGAGAGTAATTATGGATGAATTTGATAAAGTATTTTTATCTTATTGGAAAATACTGAATAAATTTAAAATATTAAATATTAAAACAAAAAATGGAAAAGAAATAACGCACAAAGATTTGAGAAAAGCAATATCTGTTATGAATAAAAAACATCCTACATGTAGATGGCAAAGTAAAAAAATTAGAAGTAAAAGATATTATATTTTATTTGAAGGATATCTTTGGTTATTATATGTATATTTTCAAACGGAAAAGAAACAAATAGATGCTGATATAGATTTTTTCAAAATGAGAATAGAAGTATATGAAGAGTTCTTAAAAGTAAATTTTAAACCATTATGGAATGAAGATATATGCTTTTTAGATTTAGAAAATTATTTTCATAGAAAGAAAGATACAATATATAGAGGAATGGTAAAAATGGTTCAAGAGAATTTAGGAAACACTTTAACTTATTATAATAATGATAAATTATTTGTTTCAAAAGAAGGAATAGAATGGCTATGTAAAAATTGCTTTAAACAAAAATATTTGGAACTATTAGAAAAATACAAAATGGAATTAACAGAAAAATATATTGAAGCTGGATATATTTATGATGAATTTTTTGAAATGAATTAAAGGAGGTAATCAATTATGAAACATTATTTAAATCCAGATCAAAGAAGAAAAAGTATAAAAGTATGGGTTTCTGATGAAGAAAGGGCTTTAGTAGAAGCTAAAGCATATAATTATGGTTATAGGAGGATTGCACCATATATTAGAGATGCTGCAATTTACGAAAGAGTAACTAATTATAAAATAAAAGGGGAAGATGAAATTATTAATGCATATTGTGAAAGTAATAAAGAAGTTCAAAGTATGCTTAAAGATGTAAAACATATTTGCAAATTTGCGACACAAATTTCAGAAAGCAAACGACAAGAACTGTTCGACTTAACGAAAGCTATATACAAAATGCAAATTAAGATACGAGATTTAATTGCTAAAAAGCTTGATTTGGAAATGTGGCAGGAGATAAATCGTAATAAGACTAAATAGGTATAAATAATAGGACTATATTTTAGGTGTAGTCCTATTTTATGCTCTAATAATATACATAATGGCACGGAAAATTGTCCAAAAAATGTAGAAAATATAATTCGACATATTAAGCTAAAATAATCAAAAACCATATATGTTGACAAATAAATTTTTTTATTATATAAAGTAAGTAAATAAATTTATTTACTTACTTACTTTACTAAAGGTGGTGGATTATGAATCAAAGTGAATTTGGAAAGTTACTCAGAAATAAAAGACAAGAACATCATAAAACTCAAGAAGAAATAGCAAATAGTATAAATAAAAATAAAATGTTAATAAGTGGAATGGAAACAGGAAAAAATAACCCACCTATTGGTGATGACTTAAAAAAAATGATGGAATGCTTAGAATTAAATGAAGAAGAGGAAAAAGAGTTTAAAATTATTGCTGCTCTTGAGAGAGAAACATTACCAAATGAGTTAATTGCATTAGTAAAGGATGATAAACGAATTATAGATATACTATATAAAATAAAGGAAAAAAGTTTAACAAATGAAAAATATGAAAAAATAAATAAGATATTAAAATAAGACTATAAAATATGCAAAATGGAGGGAATTAAAGTATGAGTACAAATATAAATGCAAAAGCAAATTTAATATGGGAAGTAGCAACAAAATTAGTAGGAGTCTATAAACCACATGAATATGGTAAAGTAATATTACCAATGACAGTTTTAAAGAGGTTTGATGATATATTGAAACCAACGAAAGAAAAAGTATTAGAAGCATATGAAGAATATAAGAAATTTGAAGTTAAAGAACATTTTTTAACAGAGGCATCTGGATATAGTTTTTATAATACTAGTAAATACGATTTTGAAAAATTACTTGCTGATCCAGATAATATAGAGAGTAATTTCAAAAATTATTTAAATGGATTTTCAGACAATGTAATTGACATACTTAATAATTTCAAATTTGAAAATGAAGTAAAAACAATGGCTGAAAATAGATTATTATATGTTGTATTAGAAGAATTTAATAGTAAAAAAGCATATATGGGATTAGACGAAGTAAAGACAGAAGATATGGGATATATTTTTGAAGAATTAGTTAGAAAGTTTTCAGAAAGTTATGATGAAGAAGCCGGTGCTCACTTTACAGCTAGAGATATTATTTATCTTATGACAGATTTATTAATTTCAGATGAAAGAGATATTTTAGTAAGTGAAAATAAAGTTAAAACTATTTATGATATGGCAATGGGGACATCGCAAATGTTGGCTTGTATGACAGATAGATTAAAACAACTCAATAAAAATGTAATAGTTGATTGTTATGGACAAGAATTGAATCCTGAAACTTATGCGATTGCAAAAGCGGATATGTTAATAAAAGGTGGAGAAGCAGACAACTTTAAGCAAGGAGATACATTAGATGATGATAAATTTAAAGGATATGAATTTGATTATATTATTTCAAACCCGCCTTTTGGAATTGATTGGAAGAAGCAGAAGAAATCAATAGAAGATGAAGTAGCAAAAGGTAATAAAGGAAGATTTCCAGTGGGTACACCTAAAATTAGTGATGGACAAATGTTGTTTACTTTGAATGGAATAGCAAAACTAAAATATAATGGCAAAATGGCTATTATTCAAAATGGTTCACCACTATTTAGTGGACAAGCAGGCTCTGGCGAATCTGAAATTAGGAAATATATTATTGAAAATGACTGGTTGGAAGCAATAATTCAATTACCATCAGATTTATTTTACAATACAGGAATACCTACATATATTTGGTTAATTAATAAAAATAAAAATACTATGAGAGAAGGAATGATACAATTAATAGATGCCTCAAATTGTTATGAGAACAGAAGAAAAAATATAGGAAAAAAAAGAAAAGACATTAGTGATGAGTGCAAAAATCTTATATTAAAAGCATACGATGACTTTCAAAATAAAGAGTATAGTAAAAAACAAAAAAGTGTAGAAAGCAAAATATTTAGAAATTTAGATTTTGGATTTAATAGAATAACAATTGAGAGCCCTCTAGTAGATGATAAACAAATGATAGTCAGAGATAAGAAAGGTAATATTAAACCTGATCCAAATAAAAGAGACTTTGAAAATATTCCTTTAGATGAAGATGTGAATGAATATTTTAAAAATGAAATATTACCATATAATAAGGATGCTTGGATAGATGAGAAGAAAACTCAAATAGGATATGAAATATCTTTTACAAGATATTTCTATAAATATATTGAACCAGAAGATTCTAATATAATTAAAGAAAGAATTAAGAAAAATGAAAAAGATATTATTAATTCTCTTGAAAAGTTATTTAAGGAGGATAAATAATATGAGAAAAATAAAAGATAGTAAAATTGAATGGATAGGAAATATTCCTGACGATTGGAAAGTTAAACCAATTGGAGTATACTTTAAAGAAAGAAAAGAGAAAGTGTCAGATCATGAATGGGAGCCATTATCTGTCACCAAGCAAGGAGTAGTAAAGCAACTAGAAACTGCGGCAAAATCTGATGCACATGATGATAGGAAAAAAGTATGTAATGGAGACTTTGTTATTAATTCTAGATCTGATAGGAAACAATCTTGTGGCTTATCAGAATTAGATGGATCAGTTTCTTTAATTAATATTGTACTTGAAAATAGAAATTTAGATAAAAATTATGTAAAACATCTTTTAAAAAACTATGGATTTGCTGAAGAATTTTATAGATGGGGTAATGGAATTGTTGCGGATCTATGGTCTACCAATTATCAAAAAATGAAAAAAATAATGATTCCTATACCAAATTTAGAAGAACAAAAAAATATAGGTAAGTTTATTGATAAGAAGATTCTTGAAATAGATAATATTATAGAAAAGACACAAGAAACTATTGAAGATTATAAAAAATATAAAGTTTCATACATAAAAGAAGTCTTTGATGAAAATTTAAATAAGGTAGACAAAATTGAGAATAAGAAAATAGGACAAATATCAACATTAGTAACAAAACAAACTGGATTTGATTATTCTAGTACTATAAAACCGTCATTATTAGATAACCCAAATGATAATACTTTACCGTACTTACAAACAAGACATTTTAAAGATAACTATTTTGAGTACACGACAGAGTTTTATATACCTATTGAAATAGCAAAGTTGTTTCCTAAAATTATTCTAGATAAAAAATGCTTGCTGTTTTCAATTGTTGGAGCAAGTATTGGTAATGTAGCTATATTCCCGGGAACAGAAAAAGCATTTCTGGGTGGAGCAATTTGTAAAGTTGATTTAATTGATGAAAGTTTATATGAATATGTAAAAACATATATGATTTCTGAATATGGACAACAACAAATTTTTAGCAAAATAAATTCTAATGCACAAGGAACAATAACTGTACAAAATGTTAGAGATTTTGTTATACCATTTCCAAATACAAATATTCAGAAAAAAATTGTAAGTTTAGTTAATAATAAAATATATATTATTGATAATTTAATTAAACAGAAAGAAAATATTATCTTAGAATTGCAAAATTACAAAAAATCATTGATTTATGAGTATGTAACAGGTAAAAAAGAGGTAACAATGAATACGGATTCAAAAGGAATAAAAGTTAATTGTAAAGATAATATCTTTGCACAAGCAATATTATTATGTAAAATTATTGAAGAACTAAGGAATTATAATCTAGGAAGAGTAAAAGCTGAAAAAACGTTATATTTAATAGAGAAAGATGTAGGTTTTAATTTTAGTAATAATTATGCAAGAGAAGTAGCTGGACCTTTATCAAAGTCAATATATAAATGTGAAGCGATTATAAGCAAGAGTAATAAATGGGTAAAAGTTAAGAACATAAACAAGCATATTGAATATGAAATGTTATCAGATTTTAATAAATATAAAAAATATTATAATAATTACTATTCGGGTTATGATGATAAAATAGAAAAAGTAATAGAGATAATAAAAAATTGTTCAACTGATAAAGCTGAAATGATAGCAACTTTATATGCAGCATGGAATGATTTTATTATAAAAGGAGAACAAGTATCTGATATACAAATAGTTAAAGATGTAAGAGAAAATTGGAATGACACAAAGAAAAGATTTAGTGAAAAAAAGTGGATTGAGGTACTAAATGAAATGAAACAAATTGAATTAATACCAAAAGGAAATGGAAATCTTACAATAGTTAAGGAGCAATAATTATGGAAGAAAATGAAAGAAGATTTGAACAAGATATAGAAAGTTATTTATTATCAGAAGATGGAGGCTATGTAAAAGGATATACACAGGATTTTGATAGAGAATGTGCTTTAAATAAAAAAGACTTATTTACCTTTATAGAAAATTCTCAAAAGAATGAATGGGAAAGATATAAAAAGGCTTTTCCAGATGACTATGAGAATAGATTTATAAAAAGACTTAATGAAGAAATTTCTCAAAGAGGAATAATAGATGTAATTAGAAATGAAATAAAAGATCGAGGATATAAGTTTAAATTAGCATATTTTCAGCCCGAAACAAGTCTGAATCCAGAAGATAGAAGATTATATGAAATGAATATTTTAAATGAAACGAGACAATTAAAATATTCTACTCAAAACGAAAATTCAATTGATATAGTTTTATTGTTGAATGGTATTCCATTAGTTGCTTTAGAATTGAAAAATCAAATAACAGGACAAAGCTCAGAAAATGCACAAAAACAATTTATGTATGATAGAGATCCAAGAGAACTGATATTTAAGTTTAATTCAAGGATAATAGTATATTTTGCAGTTGATCATTATGATGTAGAAATGACAACAAAATTGGCAGGACCAAATACTAGATACTTACCTTTCAATCAAGGCTCAAATGGAGCAGGCCAAGTTGGTGGAGCAGGAAATCCAACAAATTATGACGGTTATACTACGGATTATTTATGGAAAAATGTACTTATGAAAGATTCTTTAATGGAAATAATTCAGAAATTTGTACACTTAGAAGTTAAAGAGGAAATAGAACATAAAAATGGTAAGGAAAAAAAGATTGAAAAGAAAAATATAATATTTCCTAGATATCATCAATTAGATGTTGTAAGAAAGTTAATATGGAATGTTAGAAATTGTGGAGTTGGACAAAACTACTTAATTCAACATAGTGCAGGTTCTGGAAAATCCAATTCTATAGCATGGCTTGCACATAGACTTTCAGGTTTACACGATAGAAATAATAATGCGATATTTAATTCTATTATAGTTGTAACGGATAGAACTGTATTAGATAAACAATTACAAGATACAATATATCAATTTGAACATCAACAAGGTGTAGTCGTGAAAATAGATGATGATAAAACGTCACAAGATTTAAAATATGCTATAAATGATGGAAAAAGAATAATTATAACGACTCTTCAAAAATTTCCAGTAATTTATAAAGATGTTTCTGATACTGCAGGAAAGAAATTTGCTGTAATAGTAGATGAAGCACATTCAAGTCAAACAGGAAATTCTGCTAAAAAACTAAAAATAGCATTAGCAGATCGAGATAAAGCATTGAAAAAATATGCAGAGTTAGAGGCATTAGCAGAAGAAAATGAAAAAGATTATGAAGATAAAATAGTAGAAGAATTAGCTACACATGGAAAACAAGATAATTTATCATTTTTTGCATTCACAGCAACACCTAAGGGAAAAACACTAGAGTTATTTGGTACAAAACAAGAAGATGGAACTTATAGACCGTTTCATATTTACAGCATGAGACAGGCTATAGAAGAAGAATTTATATTAGATGTACTAGCAAATTATATGACTTATGAATCAATATATAAAATTGCAAAGAAAATACCAGATAATCCAGAGGTTCCAGAAAATTATGCAACTAAATATATTAAAAAATTTGAAAGTCTACATGAGATAAATATAACGCAAAAAACTCAGATAATAGTGGAGCAATTTAGAAAAGTTACAAAAAATAAAATTGGTGGCAAAGGAAAAGCAATGCTTGTTACAGCTTCTAGATTACATGCGGTAAGATATTTCTTTGAAATAAAGAGATATATAGAAGAAAAAGGATATGATGATTTAGATGTATTAGTTGCGTTTTCAGGTGAAGTTAAAGATGGAGGAGATTCCTTTACAGAGGGAGGAATGAATAAAACTAAAGATGGTAAAAAAATAAAAGAGTCCCAAACAAAAGAATATTTCCATGGTGATGAATTTAATGTATTAGTAGTTGCAGAAAAATACCAAACAGGATTTGATGAACCTTTATTACATACTATGTTTGTTGATAAAAGATTGTCTGGAATAAAAGCAGTACAAACATTATCAAGATTAAATAGAATGTGTAAGGGAAAAGATGATACATTAGTAATTGATTTTGTAAACAAAGCAGAGGATATTCAAGAAGCATTTAAACCATTTTATGATGTATCATTTTTAGAGAGAGAAACAGATCCTAATGTTATATATGATAAATTAAACATATTAAGAAGTTATAAACTATGGTATGATGAAAATGTAGAGAAATTCTGTAAAATGTATCTAAAAAATGGGAAACAAAGTGAGAATGACTTTGGAAAGTTAACAAGTTGTGTTAAAGAAACAGTTGATTTATATAATAAATTAGATATTGAACAGAGAGAGAGTTTTAGAAGAGATGTGAAAAGTTTTAATAGATTTTATTCATATATAACTCAAATAGCATATATGGGTGATGAAGAATTACACAAAATATATATGTATTTAAGATACGTTGAGAAATTACTACCAAAGAATAAAATTGATGTAATAGATTTAGAAGGAACTGTTAAACTTACTTACTATAATTTAAAGCAAACATTTGATGGAAGTGTATCTTTAAGAAAGACAGAAGAGACTCCAGGTATAATAAAACCACAAGGGGCAAAAGTACAGATTGCAGTATTACCAGAAAAGAAATTACTTGAAGAGGTAATTCAAAAAGTAAATGAATTATATTCTGGGCAATTTACAGATGGTGATAATCTTATTGTAGAAAATCTTATGAATACTATTATGGAAGATAAAACAATTAAGAATTTAGCTAAAAATAATAATGAAGATATGTTTACAAAATCAGTATTTCCAAAAGTATTCAGTGAAAAAACTGCAAAATGCTATAAAGAAAGTGCAACTTCATATAAAAAATTATTTGAAAATAAAGAATTTTATGATGCGATTATGAATTCTTTAGGAAATGTTATTTACAGACTAATGAAAAACGAGTATGATGAAGAAGATGAAACACAGGACAATAATCTAAAAGTCGCAGAAGACAGTGAAGAATATAAATTGGAGGAGTAGTAATGAATCAAAATGTGGTAACAATGATTTTAAAGAATGGGACACCAACAGGAATTGTACAATGTAATTTAGATGAATGGATAGGCATAAGTTATAAAATTCCTAGGAATAGGCTAAATGAGGCAAAGGAACTTAAGGGGATTGATAATACAGGCGTATATATATTGCTTGGAGCCGATGAAGAGACAGGAGAGGATAGAGCATATATAGGTGAAGCAGAGAATATATATAAAAGATTAATACAACATAACAAAACAAAAGATTTCTGGAATGATTGTTTAGTATTTGTTAGTCAAAATAATTCTTTAAATAAGGCACATATAAAATTTATTGAAAATAAGTTATATAATAAAGCAAAGGAAGTAGAAAGATTTATTATTGAAAATGATACGAAGCCAACAAAATCTTCTTTAGATGGTGCAGATGAGATAAGGGCAGTAAAATTTTATGAAAAAATAGTATTATTAACAGCTGTATATGGATATCATATTTTCGATAAAATTTTAACGGTACAAGAGGTAAAAGAAGAAGAAATTTACTATATAAATTCTATTGGATTGAAGGCAACTGGTACACAAACAGAAGAAGGCTTTATAGTTTTTAAAGGCTCACAAAGTAGTGAGGAATTTAAGAAGGCTAGTACCCAATCATTAAGAAATAAATGGAATGAGTTAAGAAATCAAAAAATAGTAGACAATGGAATATTTTTGAAGGATATAATTTTTTCTTCGCCATCTACAGCTGCAGCTATGATATTAGGAAGGAATGCAAATGGGTTAAGAGAATGGAAAAATAAAGATGGAAAAAGTCTGAAAGAAATTATGAACAATGAATAATAGAGATTATGCTATTTTAGAAATAATTGAACAGAACTTAAATAAAAACTTTCTTTTTTGGAAATAATATGATATAATATTATTGTAGTGAAAAGGAGAGTTTTTATTATGTTAGGAGAAAAAATAAAATTATATAGAGAAAACAAAAATATGACTCAAAATGAAATTGCAGAGATATTAGGTGTGAAACCTGCTACAATATCTAAGTATGAAACTGGAATACTGGAACCGAGTATTGAATCCATAAAAAAATTAGCAGAAACTTTTGAAATAACTATAGATGAATTATTAAAAGAGGAAGATGATTTTGATATAGCAAAAATAAATATTCTAGAAGTGTTAAGAGAACAAAAAAATATGAAATTAAAAGGTAATTTATATCATAATACTCAAATTACATTTGCATATAATACAAATCATATTGAAGGAAGTAAACTTACAGAAGATCAGACTAGATATATTTATGAGACTAATACATTATTAGCAGAAAAAGACTCAATAACAGATTTAGATGATGTTTTAGAAACATCTAATCATTTTAAATTGGTTGATTATATGTTAGATATAGCAGATAAAAAACTAACAGAAAAAATGATAAAAGAATTTCATAAGATATTAAAAGAAGGAACATCAGATAGTAGAAAAGATTGGTTTGCCGTTGGAGATTATAAGAAATTACCAAATGAAGTGGGGGGACTAAAAACTACAGATCCTAAATATGTTGAGAGAGATATGAAAAAATTATTAGAATGGTATGAGTCTTTGAAAAAAGTTACAATATATGAAATAATAGAATTTCATGCTAAATTTGAAAAGATACATCCATTTCAAGATGGAAATGGGAGAATAGGTAGAATAATTGCATTTAAAGAATGTTTAAAAAATAATATAGTACCGTTTATTATTCTAGACAAAGATAAATTATTTTATTATAGAGGGTTAAATCAATATCAAACTAATAAAGAAAAAGGATATTTAATAGATACTTGTTTAAATGCGCAAGATCAATACACAGAGATGATTAAATATTATATTGGAAATAAATAAACTAAAGAAAAGCAAAATAATAGTAATTATATATTACAGAATTATTTTGCTTTTTACATTATATGAGAAGGGATTAATTAATATGATAAAAATTGAAGAAAATTATGATTTTAATAGTAT